>NZ_VRUZ01000125.1:0-10017 GCF_008039485.1 Methylobacterium sp. WL69
GCCGCGACCGCGCCGCCAGGCCGGCGGCGCTCGGGCGCCCGCCCCCGTCGTCGAGGGCGCGCAGGAGGGCGAGGTCGCCCGCCGGGAGGGCGTCGGGTGCGCGCCGGCACCCGCAAGGCCCGGCCGGGCCGCCACGAGGCGGGCCAGGTGCGGATCGGCCGCGTGGCCGTGCCGTCCGAAGAGGCCGACGGTCCGGCGATAGGCGAGCCGCGTGATCGCCTCCACGCCCGGGATGGCGCGGGCGGCGAGGTCGTCGCACAGCGCCGGCCTGTCGTAGGGCGGGGTGTAGGGCAGGGGGAGGATGTTGCTCACTGGTTCAGACTGGCGCGCGGGGCAGCGCTCCACGTTCGGCCGCCGCCGCCTCGATGCGCTCCGCCACCGCGGTCTCGGCGGCACGCAGAACGTCGCCCAAGCGTGCCTCGGGGATGCTGTTGACGAGCCGCCGGTTCTCGGCGACGCGCTCCGGATGGAGAAGCTCCATGACGCCGACGGTGCGCGCGCGGAGGCGTCCGGCTTCCCTGGCCACCGCCCCCGCCGGCACCAGCGATCGCTCCAGGGCCATGCTGACCTGTTCGGGCAGGCGGGCGATCACGCCGAGATAGGCGAGGGCGGCCGCATCCGGCCGGCGCCGCCCGGTCTCCCAATTCCGGACCGCATCGACCTCGAGGCCGTAGCGGTGGGCGAACTGCTCCTGGGTCACCCCGAGCCTGTCGCGCAGGGCGCGGACATCCATCTGCGCCGGCCCCAGGCGTGCGGCGGCGCATCCGGCCTCGGCCAGATCCCGCGCCAGGGCGTCCTCGTCCTCGACGAGCGGGACCTCCACGACGGCGCGGCCCTTATCCAGCATCTCCTCGATCACCCGCTTGGCGCGCAGCAAGCTCAGGCCCCGCCCCGCCAGGGCCAGGGTCGCCTGAACGGCCTCGACCTTCTCCGGCCCCTGGCTCGGGCTCAGGGACAGGATCGCGGGCGAACCGGAGGACACCCGGGATACGTCCCGGATTGGCCCCAGACGTCCGAGCCGCGCCTTCAATGACGATTTCATCGTAGCCCGTCTCCTTGAGGGCCCACAGGGCAAGTTGGCGCAGGTTGGACAAACCGAGGGTGTTCCTGCCGTTGTCCGCGTGCATGTGCACGCCGTGAAGACGCAACCCGCGCCCCTCCGAGATTTCCTCCGCTTCGGCCATCAGGTGCAACGCACCGCCCGGGGTCGAAATCCGCACGGTCACGACGGCGTCCTCGGAAACGCCATCGCTCCTGAACTCGAACGTGACCGCGCTGAAATCCCACGCCATAGATGTCTGCCACTGGCGCGGTCGTTTCAAGGGTGTTCGCCCGAATCGCGCTCGAAAACGGTATCCGAACCGTGACGGGCACAGTGCCCAAAGGATAGCCGGACACCACCTCCGATCCCACCGAAGCCATTCGCATAAGATATATTATGGAACCATGACCCCGAAAATCCGGGGCAGGGGGCTTCGAAGGGGCTTCGAAACCGTTTCCGGCCGTCCTTCCGATCTTCCTCGCGTGAACCCGCCGGCATGAACCCGGGATTCATCCTGTCCGCCGGGTTGCGCGCATAACCCTGACGTTCCGGCCCGCCTGTGGCACAATCGCCGCGCAACGCCCTCGCCTCCGTCATAATCTCGGCTCAGAATACATGATACACGCTGGGTTCAGATCCAGGCGTCGAGTGTCCGGATACCTGTACCCAAGCGAACCTGATGCCGATCTCAGCGCGCCTCCCCCTCGTCCCGATCCTCGGTCTCGCCCTCGTGGCCCTCGGTGCTCCGGCCCGGTCCGAGCCGGTGCCGCTCCCGGCGGTGCATCATGCGGGACTGGACGCGTCCGCGGCGGTGCGGACGCCCCCGGCGGCGCGCCCCGCGCTTCACGCCCGCGCCCTGGCGCGCCTGCCGCGCCTCGCCGGACTCGTGGCCAAGGGCGCGGACATCCGCATCGTGGCGTTCGGCTCCTCCTCGACGGAGGGCATCGGCGCCACCTCGCCGGGCTCGACCTATCCGGCCCAGTTGCAGGAAGATCTCGAGTCGCGCCTCGACAAGTCCGGCTCGGAGCATCAGTTCGTCACCGTGCTCAACCGGGGCAAGGGCGGCGACGATGCCGAGGCCATGGCCCGGCGCCTCGAGCGCGACGTGCTCGCGGAGAAGCCAGACCTCGTGGTCTGGCAGACGGGCAGCAACGATCCGATGACCGGCGTCAGCGTGGAGCGCTTCGCCGAACTGACCCGCGCCGGCATCCTGGCGATCCGCGCCACGGGGGCGGAGGTGATCCTCATGGACCAGCAATGGTGCAAGCGCCTGTCCGGCACCGCCGGATCGGAGCTCTACGGCACCGCCCTGCACGCCGTGGCCGGCGAACTCGGCGTTCCGGTGATCCGGCGCAACGCGATGATGCGGGCCTGGGTGGCCAAGGGCCTGCTGACGCCGACCCAGATGATCGGCCCCGACGGCCTCCACATGACCGACGCGGGCTACAACCACCTCGCCAAGGCGGCCATGACCCAGATCCTGGTGGCGGCCGGCCTGCCGGAAGAGGCCCCGGCCCGGAACTGAAGAGGGGCCCCGGCCCGGACCTGATCCACCCTCCCCCCGGCGTCGCGGACCCGCCGCCGGTCAGAGATCCAGCGTCACGCTCAGCCCATCATACGCCGGCACCACGTGCGGCGGGAGCTTGCGCGCCAGGGTGGCGTAGTCGAGGTCGGTGTGGAGGTTGGTGAGGATGGCGCGGCGGGGCCGCACCGTCTCGATGAGGGCCAGCGCGTCCGAGACCGAGTAATGCGTCGGGTGCGGCGTCTCCCGCAGGGCGTCGATGATGAGCAGGTCGAGGCCGTGCAGGTGGGCCTGCGCGCCCATGGGCATCAGGCTCACGTCGGGGGCGTAGGCCGCCGGGCCGAACCGGAACCCCAGGGCCGCCTCGTTGCCGTGCTCCATGGCGAAGGGCAGGGCCGTCACCGCGCCGCCCGCGCCCGCCACCCGCACCGCCTCGCCCGGACACAGGTCGTTCATGTCGAGGATCGGCGGATACTCGCTGCCCGGCGGCGTCTCGAAGCAGTAGCCGAAGCGCCGCTCCAGCAGGGCGCGGGTGAGGGCGTCGGCATAGACCGGGATGCGCCGGCGCATGTGGAGCACCAGGGGCCGGACGTCGTCGATGCCGTGGGTGTGGTCGGCATGGGCGTGGGTGAACAGCACCGCGTCGAGGCGCTCCACGCCGGCGCCGATGAGCTGGTCGCGGAGATCCGGCGAGGTGTCGACGAGGACGCTGGTGCGGCCGGCCTCCCCCTGGCGCTCCACGAGGAGAGAGCAGCGCCGCCGCCGGTTCTTCGCCTCGGCCGGATCGCAGGCGCCCCAGCCATAGGCGACCCGGGGCACGCCGCCGGACGAGCCGCAGCCGAGGATCGTCAACGTCAAGGAACCCATCGCACCCTCCGGCTCCGTTGGTATCGGAGGGGGCAGGGGCCTGTCACGTCCCCTCCCCTTTGCCTTTGCCTTTGCCTTCGCCCTCCCCTTCGCCCTCCCCGGTTCCGGCCACCGCCTTGTGGAACAGGCGGTGGAAGTTGGCCGTGGTCAGGGCGGCGAAATCCGCGAACTCCATCGCGAAGGTCCCGGCGAGGGACCGCGCCGTGTCGGCGGTGTAGGCCGGCTCGTTGGTGCGGCCCCGGTGGGGTTCGGGCGCCAGGAACGGGGCGTCGGTCTCCACCAGCAGGCGGTCGCGCGGGACCGTCAGCGCGATGGCGCGCAGGTCGTGCGAGCGCCGGAAGGTGACGATGCCGGAGAACGAGACGTAGAGCCCGAGTTCGACGCCGATTTCGGCGAGGCGCGCGCCCGACGAGAAGCAGTGCAGCACCGCCGTGAAGGCCCCCTGCCCCATCTCGTCGACGAGGATCGCCTCCATCGCGGCATCGGCATCGCGGGAATGGATCACCAGGGGCAGGCCGGTCTCGCGGGCCGCCGCGATGTGGCGGCGAAAGACGCGCTCCTGCACGGCTTGGGGGGCGGCGTCGTCGTAGTGGAAGTCGAGGCCGGATTCGCCGATGCCGACGCAGCGCGGATGCCGGCTCAGGGCCACGATCGTCTCGGTCGGCACCTCGGGCTCGTCCCCGGCCCCGTCCGGGTGGGTGCCGATGGTGTGCCAGATCTCGGGGTTCGCCTCCGAGATCGCCTCGTAGGTCTTCGCCTTCGCGACCCGCGTCGCGATGGTGACCATGCGGGTCACCCCCGCCTGCCTGGCACGGGCGATGACGCCGGGCAGATCCTCGGAAAAATTCGGGAAATCGAGGTGGCAGTGACTGTCGACCAGCATTGTTGGCTCGCGCGGCGGGGACGATCTCGACCCATGGCGAGCGGCGTCGCCGCTTGACGCCGCGCGCTCGGATTTCAGGGCTGATTTGGACGTCAGGGCTGACGGGATGCGTCGTGGTCGGAATCCGGCCCGTCATCGGCGCGCCGGACGATGCGGAGGATATCGGACTGCGCCGTCAGAACGCGATTCTCCATGAGGATGAGATCCGATTTCACCTCCCGCACGTCGCGACGCACATCGTCGAAGCCACGTTCCATGCGCTCTCCGAGCCGGCTGACGAGGTCGATGGCGCGCGCCTGACGCTCCGTCATCTCGTGCATCTCGCGTCGCAAGCCCAGGACCTGACGCAGGACGGGATTGTTGTCGGGGGTCGGGGATTCGTAGCTCATCGTGCGTCCGGCATCGCTGGATCGCCCGACCATAGCACAGGACCGGTCATGCGCCGATGCCGGCCTCCGGCTCGACGAAGCGCGGGAACAGCCCGGCGGGGGCGGGGAGCGGCGTGCCGGGGACGAGGCGGCCGCCCTCCCCCACATCGGCGAGGCGGCGCCTGTCCGCAGGCACGGCCAGGAGGTCGAGGAGCTTCCCCGCCGAGCCCGGCATGAACGGCTGCACCAGGATGGCGATGGCCCGCAGGGTCTCGGCTACCACGTAGAGGGAGGCCGCCATGCGCGCCGGGTCGGTCTTGCGCAGGACCCAGGGCTTCTGGGCGTCGAAGTAGCGGTCGGAGGCCGTCACCACGGCCCAGATCTCGGCGAGCGCCGTGTGGGGCGCGAGCCGGTCCATGGCCTCGCGCACGGCCCCCGGCAGGGCGTCGGCCAGGGCCAGGAGCGCCCGGTCGTCCTCGGTGAGGTCGCCGTGCTCCGGGACCAGCCCCCCAAGGTTCTTGGCGATCATCGAGAGGGAGCGCTGGGCGAGGTTGCCGAGGCCGTTGGAGAGGTCCGCCGTGTAGCGGGTGACGATGGCCTCGTGGCTGTAGTTGCCGTCGCCGCCGAAGGGCACCTCGCGCAGGACGAAGTGGCGCAGGGCGTCGACGCCGTAGGTCCTGATCAGGTCCATGGGGTCGACGACGTTGCCGAGCGACTTCGACATCTTCTCGCCCTTGGACAGCAGGAAGCCGTGGCCGAAGACGCGCTTGGGCAGGGGCAGCCCGGCCGACATGAGGAAGGCCGGCCAGTACACGGCGTGGAAGCGGACGATGTCCTTGCCGATGACGTGCAGGTCCATCGGCCAGAATCGTTTCCGCGGGTCGGTCTCGTCGGGGAAGCCCGTGACGGTGAGGTAGTTCGTCAGGGCGTCGACCCAGACGTACATGACGTGGTCGGGATGCCCCGGCACCGGCACGCCCCAGTCGAAGTTGGTGCGGCTGACGGAAAAGTCCTTGAGGCCGGAGCGCACGAAGCTCGCCACCTCGTTGCGCCGCGTTTCCGGTCCGATGAAGTCGGGCTGCGCCTCGTAGAGCGCCAGCAGCCGGTCGCCATAGGCGGACAGGCGGAACAGGAAATTCTCCTCCTCCATCCAGGTCACGGGCGTGCCGGTCTCGCGGGAGCGGCGCGCCCCGTCGGGGCCGAGCTCGGTCTCGTCCTCGTTGTAGTAGGCCTCGTCGCGCACGGAGTACCAGCCGGCGTATTTCGACAGGTAGAGGTCGCCGTTGGCCTCCATCCGGCGCCAGAGCTCCTGGGCGGCCGCGTAGTGTTCGGGCTCGGTGGTGCGGATGAAGCGGTCGTGGGAACAGTCGAACGCCTCGGCCATGGCCCGGAAGCGGCCGGCCATGTCGTCGACGAGTTCGCGCGGGGAAATCCCCGCCTTGGCGGCGGTCTGCTGGATCTTGAGGCCGTGCTCGTCGGTGCCCGTGGCGAACAGCACGTCGTAGCCGTCGAGGCGCTTGAAGCGCGCGAACGCGTCCGTGGCGATCACCTCGTAGGCGTGGCCGATATGCGGCGCGCCGTTGGGGTAGGAGATCGCCGTGGTGAGGCCGAAGGTTTTTGGGGAGGCCGGGTCGGTCACGTCGAAGGTTCCCCGGAGACAGGGTTCAAAAGGATCACAGGACGAAGACTCGTAAAAAATCCGTCCGGCTCAGGCCGCGGCGCGCAGGGCGCCGGCGAGGTCTCCGAACAGGGACAGGACCAGCGGCCGGCGGTCGAGATTGTAGATCGCGGCCTCCCGCGCGGCGCGGGCGATCTTGTCACACACCTCGACCAGGGCCGCAAGGCGGGCCGGGTCCTCGTGGGCGCGGCGGTCGAGCTCGGCCGAGACGAAGCGGAACACCGTGTCGAGGCCCGTGGCGAACAGCGCGTCGGAGTCGCGCCCCGAGAGCTTTTCCGCGAGCGAAAGGATGCGGCGCCAGTCCGGATGGTCGAGGCGGGCGAGCAGGGTCTCGACTTCCGTGACCAGATTGGCGGTCGCCGGGTCGAGCATCGCCATCCCCTGCGCCACCGAGCCCTCGGACAGGGCGGCGGCGCGGGCGAGGGCGTCCGCGTCGGGCTGGACGAAGGGCGGGGGAAAGCCCGCCACCACCCGGGCGACCTCGGCCTCGGCGAGGGGCCGCAGGGTCAGCGAACGGCAGCGCGAGCGGATGGTCGGCAGGAGCCGGCCCGGCGCGTGGCTGACGATGAGGAACAGGCAGCGGGGCGGCGGCTCCTCCACCATCTTCAGGAGGGCGTTGGCGCTGTTGGCGTTGAGGTCCTCGGCGCTGTCGACGATGCAGATGCGGTAGCCGGCCGCCCCCCCGGTGGAGCCGAAGAGCTCCAGGGCGCCCCGCGCCGCATCGACGGAGATCTTCGTCGCCAGGGTTTTCGCCGTGGGCGGGCGGGTCCGGCGCAGGGCGACGAGGTTCGGATGCGACAGGGCCGCGACCTGCCGCGCCGCCGGATGGCCCGGATCGACGGCGAGGGTTTCGGGAACGGCGTCGAGACCCGGATTGGCGATGAGCCAGCGCGCCATGCGGTAGGCCAGCGTCGCCTTGCCGATGCCGCGGGGGCCGCCGATGAGCCAGGCATGGTGCAGGCGCCCCGACGCGATCCCGGCGACGAGGGCGGCCTCGGCCTCGGCATGGCCGACGAGGCCGGTCTGCTCGCGGGGGCGGGGGATGTGGGGCAGGTCGCCCGGCTCGACATCCTCGGGCAGGCGTTCAGGCCGCATCATCACCCGCCTTCCTGAGAAGGGTCGGCAGCCGCGCGGCGACGATGGCCCGGATCTCCGCCGCCACGGCGTCCGGCGCGGCGCCCGCGTCGACGAGGGCGCAGCGCTCCGGCTCGGCCTCGGCGATGGCGCGGAACGCGGCGCGCAGGCGCGCGTGAAAATCGAGGGCCTCGGCCTCGAAGCGGTCGGGCGCCCCGTCCGAGCGCCCGGCGGCGCGGGCGAGGCCGACCACCGGGTCGAGGTCGAGGATCAGGGTGAGGGCGGGGCGCGTCGGGCCGACGACGACGCGCTCCAGGCTGGTCACGAGTTCGGGGTCGAGGCCGCCGGCGGCACCCTGGTAGGCCCGGGTCGAATCCGCGAAGCGGTCGCACAGCACCGTCTCGCCCCGGGCCAGGGCCGGACGGATCAGGGTGTCGAGGTGGTCGATGCGGGCGGCGGAGAAAAGCAGGGCCTCGGCGAAGGGGCCGTGCGGCTTGGCGATGCCGGCGAGCAGGGCGTCGCGGATCGCCTCGGCCTTCGGCGACCCGCCGGGCTCGCGGGTCACCACCACCGGGCGGTTGGTGCGGACGCGCAGGTGCGCGGCGAGGCGCTGGACCTGGGTGGATTTCCCGGCCCCCTCCCCGCCCTCGAAGGTGATGAACGCCCCGGCGGCGATCTCCGTCACGATGGGCCCGTCACGATTTGGCGCCGGCCTTGTCGAAGGCGCGGCGGAACAGGCCGGTGCCGACCTCCAGGGCCGCGTCGAGGGCGCGCTGCGGGATCGAGCCGGCCGGCACGGCGGCGCCGGCATAGAGCGGCTGGTCGAGGGCCTGGGTGTCGCCGCGCATGATCCGCAGGCGGCCCACCGCCCGGCCCTCCTCCACGGGCGCCACCAGGGGGCCGTCATAGACCGCCCGGGCGGTGATCCGGTCGCCGGTGCCGCGCGGCAGCAGCACCCGCACGGGCTTCTTGGCCACCAAGGGCACGCTGCCCTGCGCGCCGCCGAAGACCGAGGCCTCGGCCACGGTCTCGCCGGCGGCGAAGACCTGGCGCGGCTCGAAGGCGCGGAACCCCCACTCCACGAGCTTGCGCGATTCCGCCGCCCGGTCGCGGGCGGTCTTGAGGCCGCTCACCACCATGATCAGGCGCTGGCCGTTCTGCACCGCCGAGCCGGTGAGGCCGTAGCCGGATTCCTCGAGGTAGCCGGTCTTGAGCCCGTCGGCGCCGATGTCCAGGGCCAGCAGGGGGTTGCGGTTCTGCTGCTTGATCTTGTTCCAGGTGAATTCGCGCTCGGCGAACATCTTGTACAGGTCGGGATAGGTCTCGATGAGGTGGAGTGCCAGCTTGGCGAGATCGCGCGCGGTCACCTTCTGGTCGGGCGCCGAGTAGCCGGTGGCGTTGCGGAAGGTCGAGCGCTGCAGGCCGATCTCACGCGCCCGGTTCGTCATCATCCGCCCGAAGTTCTCCTCCGAGCCGGCGATGCCCTCGCCGATGGCGATGGCGGCGTCGTTGCCCGACTGGACGATGAGCCCGCGCAGGAGGTCGGTGAGCTTGATGCGGCTGTTGAGCTGCGCGAACATCGACGAGCCGCCGCCCCCGGCCCCGCCCCGGCGCCAGGCGTCCTCGGTGATCTGGAACTCCGACTCCATGGTGAGCCGGCCCTGCCGGATCTCGTTGAACACGATCTCGGTGGTCATCAGCTTGGCCATGCTGGCCGGGGAGAACAGCTCGTCGGCGCCCTTCTCGAACAGGACCGAGCCGGAATCGGCATCGATGAGGATCGCGTGGGGGGCGGCCGTCTGGAAGCTCTGGGCGCGGGCGCCCCAGGCGGATGCGGCGAGCACCCCGCAGACCAGGGCGGTCCGGGTCGCGTGGAGAATCGTCGCGCGCATCACTCGCCTCATACCACTCGGTCCGGGATCACCGTTCCCGCCACCGTTCAAGCGTGACGATACAAGGTATTCGGGGAGAGATCGAACCCAAATCCAGGTCCCGCCAGGGCATTTCGCACCGCACACGGACACGGAGTCTTGATCCTATCGGGCCTCGGCGACCCGCGCCCGCGCCGGGTTCGGCTTGGCCGCGGCGACCGCGGTCTTGCCGGCGGCGCCCTTCCCCGCCGGAGCCGGGACGGCCTTGGCGGCCAGCTTCACCGGCGCTGCCGGCGCGGGCACCCTGGCCGTCGCCAGGACCTTCCCCGGCGCCAGGACTTTCACCGGTGCCATGCCCTTCACCGGCACGATGCCCTTCACCGATGCGATGCCCTTTGCGGGCCTCGCCGGATCGACGGTTGCGGCGGTCTTGACGGACGCGACCTTGGTAGAGGCGGCGGCCTTGGCCGGGAGCGCGGACGGAGCCGAAGCGCCCGCGTGTCCCCCGCCCTTCGTGGGCGCCGGGGCGGGCCAGGCGGCGGCGGTGCGCGTCAGGGGCTGCGGCACGGCGGCGACCTCGGTCCGTCCCCCGGTCCTGTGGCCGGCAGCCCCGTGCCCCGCCAGCCGCACGGGCGGCGGCGTCAGGCTCAAGGGGGCCGGCACGTCGAAGGTGCGGGTCGAGTATGTCGGCAAGGCCTCCACCGCCGGCAGC
>NZ_VRUZ01000126.1:0-9752 GCF_008039485.1 Methylobacterium sp. WL69
CCGTAGGTCCGCGCCGGGGAGGCGCCCCCCCCGGCGCGGACCTACGGCGCGTCGGTGGCGGCCCGGCCGGGCGAGGCCGCGGGCGACGCACGGGCCCGGGCCAGGGACGTGACCACCCTGGAAGAGCTGGAGGCCCTGCTCGCCGGCTTCGACGGCTGCCCCCTCAAGTTCACGGCGAAGAACCTCGTCTTCGCCGACGGCAACCCGGCGGCGAAGCTCATGTTCATCGGCGAGGCCCCGGGCGCCGACGAGGACCGGATCGGCAAGCCGTTCATGGGCCGCTCGGGCAAGCTGCTCGACCGGATGATGGCGGCCATCGGCCTCGACCGCACCAGCGCCTACGTCACCAACATCGTCCCCTGGCGCCCGCCGGGAAACCGCAACCCGACGCCCCAGGAGGTGGCGATCTGCAAGCCGTTCATCGAACGGCAGATCGAGCTCGC
The DNA here is from genome assembly GCF_008039485.1 of Methylobacterium sp. WL69. Lineage (NCBI taxonomy): Bacteria > Pseudomonadati > Pseudomonadota > Alphaproteobacteria > Hyphomicrobiales > Methylobacteriaceae > Methylobacterium > Methylobacterium sp. WL69. The sequence continues at coordinate 444 of NZ_VRUZ01000126.1, forward strand.
GGCGCCCGACCTCATCGTCTGCCTCGGCAGCCCGTCGACGCAGGCGATCACCGGCACCAAGGACGGCATCCTCAAGGCGCGCGGCCGGTTCTACCCCTACCGGGTGGGGGACCGCGAGATCCGGGCGCTCGCGACCCTGCATCCGGCCTATCTCCTGCGCCAGCCCCTGCAGAAGCGCCTCGCCTGGCGGGACTTCCGCACGCTCCGGGCCGCCCTCGACGGCAAGGCCTGAGGCCGGTAGGGAACGGCCAAGCGGAACCGTACGACGCGCGCGGAGATTACTTCGGACCGATTGCGTCGGTCCGCGTTCCGGGACGAGTGGTGACGAGCACATGCGCTGGGAAGATTTCCGCAGTTCCGACAACGTCGAGGATCGCCGCGGTGAGGGCGGTGGCGGTGGTGGCGGGTTTCCGGGCGGCGGTGCCGGCGGTCTCGGCATCGGCGCCATCGTCGTCCTGTGCATCATCGGCTGGGTCACGGGCATCAACCCGGCGATCCTCATCGGCGGCGCCGAGCAGATGACGGGCGGCGGACGGCCGCGCCAGGAGCAGGCCGATCCGCAGACGCAGGCCCAGCGCAGGACCAAGCCGACGGACGAGAGCGGGCGGTTCGCCGCCGCCATCCTGGGCAACACCGAGGACGTCTGGAAGGAGATCCTTCCCAATCAGACCGGCAAGCAATACCGCCCGACCGGCATGGTGCTCTACACCGGCGGAACCCGCAGCGGCTGCGGTTCGGCCCAGGCCGCCATGGGGCCGTTCTACTGCCCCCTCGACAAGAAGGTCTATCTCGACACGTCGTTCTTCAAGGAGATGGAGCAGAAGTTCGGGGTGAAGGGTGACTTCGCCTACGCCTACGTCATCGCCCACGAGGTCGGCCACCACGTGCAGGACGAACTCGGCATTCTGGGCAAGGTCCAGGGCCGGCAGCAGGCCGCGTCGAGCAAGGTCGAATCGAATCAGCTCTCCGTGCGCGTCGAACTCATGGCCGATTGCCTCGCCGGCGTCTGGGCCAAGAACTCCAACGACAAGTACAATGCCCTCGAGCCCGGCGACATCGAGGAAGCCATGAACGCGGCCAGCGCCATCGGCGACGACAAGCTCCAGAAGCAGTCGCAGGGCTACGCCGTGCCGGACTCGTTCACCCACGGCTCGTCGGCCCAGCGGCAGCGCTGGTTCATGACCGGCTACAAGAGCGGCCAGACCAAGTCCTGCGACACGTTCCGCGCCGCCGGAAACTGAACCGCGTCACCGTAAGGGTCCGAACGCCATGGTCGCATCCGACAAGACCCGCAGCTTCGTCCCCCTCGCCATCGCGGTGCTGACGGTGTCGGACACCCGCTCCCTCGACGAGGATCGCTCCGGCGACACCCTGCGGGATCGCCTCACGGCCGCCGGGCATACGCTCGCCGCCCGTGCCGTGGTGCCCGACGAGGTCGACCAGATCAGGGGGCAGGTGGAAGCGTGGTCGCGCGATCCGGCCGTGGACGTGGTCCTCACCACGGGCGGCACCGGCTTCACCGGCCGCGACGTGACACCCGAGGCCATCGAGCCGCTGTTCGACAAGCGCATGGACGGGTTCTCGGCGGTGTTCCACCGGATTTCCTACGACAAGATCGGCACCTCGACGCTGCAGTCCCGGGCGACGGCCGGGGTGGTGAACGCCACCTACGTCTTCGTCCTGCCGGGCTCGCCGGGGGCCTGCCGCGACGCCTGGGACGGCATCCTGGCCGCCCAGCTCGACTATCGGCACCGCCCCTGCAACTTCGTCGAGATCATGCCGCGCCTCGACGAGCATCTTCGACGCGGAGCGTCCATCACGGTGTGACGTCGGTCGTCCGCCGGAACCTGCATGGAAGGGCGCGCATCTCCTAGCGCGCCCTTCGGCGTCTTCAGGCCGCCTTGCGCGCGGCGGCGTCGCCGTAGAACGTCCCGCCCCGCTCGGCCATGGCGAGGAGCGTGCGCGGCACGGCGAAGCGCGGTCCGTGCTTGGCCTCCAGCCCCTGGGCCAGGGCGACGAAGGCCTTGGCGCCCATGAAGTCGATGTAGGACAGGGCGCCGCCCGTGAACGGGGCGAAGCCGAAGCCGAGGATCGAGCCGACATCGGCCTCGCGCGGATCGGTGACGACGCCCTCGCCGACGGTGCGGGCCGCCTCCAGGGCCTGGACCACCAGCAGGCGCTGCTTCAGCTCCGAAAAATCCACGTCGTCCGGATCGACGCGGGTCGCCTGCAGGTCCTTGAGGCCGGGCCACAGGCGCTTCGGCGCGCCCTCGGGATAGTCGTAGAAGCCGCGCTTGTTCTTGCGCCCGAGCCGGCCTTCGCCCTCGACCAGCCGAACGAGAAGTGCCTTCTGCGCCGGATCGATGGCGTGCGCTCCGAGCTGCGCCTCCGTCGCCTTGACGATCTTTAGGGCAAGGTCGACGGCGACCTCGTCGGTGAGCGACAGGGGCCCCACCGGCATGCCGGCCTGGCGCCCGGCATTCTCGATCATCGCCGCCGGGATGCCCTCGTTGAGCATGGTGTGGCCTTCAAGGAGGTAAGCGCCGACGCAGCGGTTTGCGAAGAACCCGCGCGCATCGTTGACGACGATGGGGGTCTTCTTGATGGCGCGGACGAAGTCGAGGGCGGTGGCGAGCGCCGTGTCGCCGGTCTGGTCGCCCTTGATGATCTCGACAAGCATCATCTTCTCCACGGGGGAGAAGAAGTGGATGCCGACGAAATTCTCCGGCCGGCTCGCGGTCTTGGCGAGGCCCGTGATGGGCAGCGTCGAGGTGTTGGAGGCGAAGATGGCATCCGGGCGAATGGCGGACTCGACCTTGCCGATGACCTCGGCCTTCACCGCCGGGTCCTCGAACACCGCCTCGATGACGAGGTCGCACGCGGACAGGGCGGCGTAGTCGGCGCTGGTGGTGATGCGCGCGAGCAGGGCGTCGCGGTCGGCGGTCTTGGCGCGGCCCTTGTTGATCTGGTCGGTGACCAGCTTGTGGGCGTAGGCCTTGCCCTTCTCGGCCGCCTCGACGGACTGGTCGACGAGCACCACGTCGAGGCCGGCCTGGGCCGAGACGTAGGCGACGCCCGCGCCCATGAAGCCGGCGCCGACGACGCCGATGCGCTTGACCGAGGTCGGGGCCACGTCCTTCGGCCGGCGCGCGCCCTTGTTGAGCTCGCCCATGGACAGGAACAGGGTGCGGATCATCGCCGCCGCCTCCGTCGAGCGCAGGATCTTGGCGAAATACCGGCTCTCGACCCGGAGGGCGAGGTCCATGGGCAGCTGCAGGCCCTCGTAGACCGCGCCCAGGATCGCCTTGGCGGCCGGATAGTTGTCGTGGGTCTCGCGGCGGTAGATGGCGTTGGCGGGCGGCCAGGTCATCATGCCGGCGGGCGAATAGACCTTGCCGGAGGGCGCCTTGAACTTCGGCACGTCCCACGGCGCCACGGCCGAGCCGCCGCCGAGAATCCAGGCCTTGGCCTTGGCGACGATCTCGTCCCTCGGCGCAACCTCATGGACGAGGCCCATATTCTTCGCCATGAGCGGCCGGATCTGCTCGCCCTTGAACAGCATCTGCAGGGCATCGCCCGTCTGCATCAGGCGGGGCACGCGCTGGGTGCCGCCGGCGCCCGGGAACAGGCCGACCTTGATCTCGGGCAGGCCGACGCGGGTCTTCGGGTTGTCGGACAGCACCCGGTGGTGACAGGAGAGGGCGAGCTCGAAGGCGCCGCCGAGGCAGATGCCGTTCACGGCCGCGGCGAACGGCTTGCCGCAGGTTTCGAGCTTGCGAAACAGCAGGGTGAGTTTTCGCGATTCCTCGAAGAAGTGGCGCATGGCCTCCTCCTCGCCGCGCTCGGCCCTCAGCGCCTCGAAGGCGCGGCCGAGGCCCTGGAGCATGGTGAGGTCGGCACCGCCCGAGAAGTTGTCCTTGCCCGACGTCACGACGCAGCCCTTGATGGCGGGATCGGCCACCACTGCGTCGATGACGGCGTGCAGGTCGTCCATCACCGCGTTGGTGAAGACGTTCATGGACCGGCCAGGCATGTCCCAGGTCGCGAGGGCGATCCCGTCGGCATCGGTCTCGAGGCGGAAATTGGTGAGATCCATCGCTGATCCTCCGGTTGTGGCGGGCGGCGGGACGTCGCGCCGGCTTCTTAAGCCAATCTAAAAACTTGCCGTCGCATCACCGATACGGGCGATCGAAATATTGCGGGGATGGGTCATGACCGGAAAGCCGGGCTGCAAGGGCTGCCGTGACGGTGTCGAACTCGACTTCACCTTCACGATGGCATTCCAGCCGATTCTTGACCTTTCGACCGAGCGGGTCTGGGGCTACGAGGCGCTGGTCCGCGGCTCGGCCGGCGAATCCGCCGGCTCCATCCTCAGCCGGATCACGCCCGAGACGGTCTACCGCTTCGACCAGGCCGCACGGGTCAAGGCGATCGAACTGGCCGGACGCCTGTTCCCGACGGGCGATCAGACCAAGCTGTCCATCAACTTCATGCCGAACGCGGTCTACGAGCCCGCGGCCTGCATCCGTTCGTCCCTGGAGGCCGCACGCCGGGCCGGCTTCGCCCACGACCGCATCATGTTCGAGTTCACCGAGAACGAGAAGTTCCGCGATACGGCGCACGTCACCCGCATCGTCGCCGAGTACCGCAAGCAGGGCTTCCTCACGGCCCTCGACGATTTCGGCGCGGGCTTCGCCGGCCTGAGCCTGCTGGCAAATTTCCAGCCGGACCTCATCAAGATCGACATGGACCTGCTGCGCGGCATCGACGGCGACCGGCGCCGGCAGACCATCGTCGGCGGCCTCCTCGGCATCGCGCGGGGCCTCGGCCTCGCGGTGATCGCCGAGGGGATCGAGACGCAGGAAGAACTGGCAACCCTGCGCGACCTCGGCGCAACCCTGTTTCAGGGCTACTACTTTGCGCGGCCCCACCTCGAACAGCTCCCGGCCGTGGCCGGCTTCCCGGCGCCGGCCGTGTTCGCCCAGACCTTGGTCGCCTAGGCCGACGGCTCGGATCGGAAAGGCCCGATCCGAATCGCGCGCGCGGCGGCGGGTCTCGATCATGGGCGAGGCCGGCACGGGGCGGACGCGTCCTAGCGCGCCGGCATCGGCAGCGGCGGCGCGCCGGCCTTGCCTTCGCCGGCCTTGCTGTCGCCGGCCTGGGCGATGGCGAGCATGTTCAGGAGCTTCGTCACCGACGCCTGCGAGATCGCCGTGACGCTGGAGGCCGGGTCGGCATTGACCGCCTGGAACTTCTGATAGGTTTTGTCGTCGTAGATGCCGCTGAGGTGCTTCAGCTCGTCGAGGGTGAACTTTTCCGCGTAGGCCTTCGACAGGCCGTCGATCATCACCTCGCGCTGCTTTTCGAACTCGGCTCGCACCTCCTTGCGCACGGCGTCGGCCTTGTCCTCGGGCATCGACGCGACGGTCTTCTCCAACGCGCCGGTGAAGCCGGTTTCCAGGTTCTTGATCAGGGTCTTCTGCACCAGGTCCTTCGCGACGCCGACACGGTCGGAGGCGTCGTCCGCGCGGGCGGCCATGGGCAGGCACAGGGCGGTGGTCAGGCACAGGGTGGCGAGCAGGCGCGTCATGGTGGCGTTTCTCCCGATTCTTCTCGGCTGGGCGTCATCGCGAAAAACGCGACGGGCGCCGCCGTCTACCAGTGTTTCGAAGGGTTTGTCGCCCCGTGGCCGCGGCCTCAGACCCGCTCGACGATCGTCGCCGTGCCCATGCCCGCGCCGATGCAGAGGGTGACGAGGGCGCGCTCCTTGCCGGTGCGCTCCAGCTCGTCGAGGACGGTGCCGAGGATCATCGCCCCGGTGGCGCCCAGCGGATGGCCCATGGCGATGGCGCCGCCGCAGACGTTGACCCGGGCCGGATCGAGGTCGAACGCCTGCTGGAAGCGCAGGACCACGGCGGCGAAGGCCTCGTTGACCTCGAACAGGTCGATGTCCGACAGGCTGAGCCCCGAGCGCGCCAGCACCTTGCGGGTGACGTCGACGGGGCCCGTGAGCATCAGGGCCGGGTCCGATCCGATGTTGGCGAAGGCGCGGATGCGGGCGCGGGGCTTGAGCCCGGCGGCGCTGCCGGCCTCCCGCGAACCGATGAGCACGGCGGCGGCGCCGTCGACGATGCCCGACGAGTTGCCGGCATGGTGGACGTGGTCCACCGCCTCGACATCCGGGTGGGCGTCGATGGCGACGGCATCGAAGCCGCCCATCTGGCCCATCTGGACGAACGAGGCCTTGAGCTGGCCGAGGGACTGCATGTCGGTCGCGGGCCGCATGTGCTCGTCGGTGGCGAGCAAGGTGATCCCGTTGATGTCGCGCACGGGTACCACCGCACCGCCGAACCGGCCCTCGGCCCAGGCGGCGGCGGAGCGCTTCTGCGATTCGACGGCGTAGGCGTCGCAATCGGCGCGGGAGAACCCGTACTTCGTGGCGATGAGGTCGGCCGAGACGCCTTGGGGCATGAACCACGACTTGATGGCGATGGCCGGGTCCACGGGCCAGGCTCCGCCCGAGGCGCCGAGGCCGACGCGGCTCATGGATTCGACGCCGCCCCCGATGGTCATGTCGTGCTGGCCGGCCATGACCTGGGCGGCGGCGAAGTTCACCGCGTCGAGACCCGAGGCGCAGAAGCGGTTGATCTGCACCCCCGGGACGTGGGTGCCGTAATCGGCCACCAGGGCGGCGGCGCGGGCGATGTCGCCGCCGGCCTCGCCGACGGGATCGACGCAGCCGAGGATCACGTCGTCGACCCGCCTGGTGTCGAGGCCGTTGCGGTCCTTGAGGGCGCGGAGCGCCACTTCGGCGAGGCGCAGGGCCGTCACCTCGTGCAGCGACCCGTCGGGCTTGCCGCGGCCGCGCGGGGTGCGGACGTGATCGTAGATGTAGGCCTCGGGCATTTCTCTTCTCCGGATTCCCAGGCCTTCGCGGAAGGCCGGGCGGCAGAACGACACGAACCCCGTGCGGGTCCGTCCATACGATCCCATGCCTGGCCGATCCGGCGCGGCTCCCCCGGGGGAGGGGAGCTCCGCGCGCGCTCGGCCCCTGGCGGCGTCCGGTCTAAAACGCCTCCGCGCTCAACGCCATGGTCGTCTCCGACCCGGCCTTGATCCGCACCAGGCGCAGGGCGGTCTCGGGCAACAGCCGCTCCATGTAGAACCGGCCGACGACGAGCTTGTCGGCCATGCGGTCGGAGGCGGCCTCAGCCTGCTTGGCCAGCGCCGCTTTGGCGATGCGCCCCCACATGTAGCCCATGGCGACGAGGCCGAGGAGGTGCATGTAGTCCGTGGCCCCCGCGCCCGCATTGTCGGGCTTCGAGAAGGCGTTCTGCATGAACCACATCGTCGCGCCCTGCAGGTCGTTCAGCCCGGCCTGGAGCGGCCCCACGAAGGGTTTCATCCCCTCGTCCTCGCCGTGATCCTTCAGGAAGGTCTGGACCTCGGCGAGGAAGCCCATCATCGCGCGGCCGCCGTCCTTCGGCAGCTTGCGGCCGATGAGGTCCATGGCCTGGATGCCGTTGGCACCCTCGTAGATCATGGCGATGCGGGCATCGCGCACGAACTGCGACATGCCCCATTCCTCGATGTAGCCGTGGCCGCCGAACAGCTGCTGGGCCTCGACCGCGTGGGCGAAGCCCCGGTCGGTGAGCACCCCCTTCACCACCGGGGTCATCAGACCCATGTGGTCCTCGGCGCGCTGCCGCTCGGCCGCATCCTCGGAGCGGTGGCTGATATCGGCCTGAAGCGCCGTCCACAGCACCAGGGCGCGTCCGGCCTCGTTGAAGGCGCGGATGCCCAGGAGGGTGCGGCGCACGTCGGGGTGGACGATGATCGGATCGGCGACCTTGTCGGGGGCCTTGGCGCCGGTGAGCGACCGGCCTTGGAGCCGGTCACGCGCGTAGGCCACGGCGTTCTGGTAGGCGACCTCGGACTGGCCGAGGCCCTGGACGCCCACCGCGAGGCGGGCTTCGTTCATCATCACGAACATGGCGGCGAGGCCGCGATTCTCCTGGCCCACGAGCCAGCCCGTGGCGCCGTCGTAGTTCATGACGCAGGTGGAATTGCCGTGGATGCCCATCTTGTGCTCGAGGGAGCCGCAGGACACCCCGTTGCGCGCCCCCACAGACCCGTCCGCGTTCACCAGGAACTTCGGCACCACGAACAGCGAGATGCCCTTGGTGCCGGCCGGAGCCCCGTCGATGCGGGCGATGACGAGGTGGACGATATTCTCGGAGAGGTCGTGCTCGCCGGCCGAGATGAAGATCTTGGTGCCGGTGAGGCTGTACGAGCCGTCGCCGTTGGGGGCCGCCCTGGTCTTGAGCAGGCCCAGATCCGTGCCGCAATGCGGCTCGGTGAGGTTCATGGTGCCGGTCCAGGCGCCCTCCACCATCTTCGGCAGGTAGGTGGCCTTCTGTTCGTCCGAGCCGTGGACGAGGAGCGCCGCCATGGCGCCCTGGGTCAGGCCCGGATACATGCCGAGGGCCAGGTTGGCGCCCGAGACGAACTCGGAGATCGCGGTGTTGAGGGTATGGGGCAGGCCCTGGCCACCGAATTCCTCCGGCACCGACAGGCCCATCCAGCCGCCCCTGGCGTAGGTGTCGTAGCCGGCCTTGAAGCCCTTCGGCGTGGCAACGCTGCCGTCGGGCCCTCGGGTGCAGCCCTCGCGATCGCCGACGGCGTTGAGGGGGGCCAGGACTTCCTCGGCGAGCTTGGCGCCCTCGGTTAGCACGGCCTCGACCACGTCGGGCGACGCGTCGGCGAAGCCCCGGAGATTGCTGTAGCGTTGGAACCCGAGCACGTCGTTCAGGAGAAACAGAACGTCCTCGACCGGCGCCTTGTAGCTCGGCATTTCTCAGCGTCCTTCCCACGGCCGGGCGACCCTCGTGGTCCTGCCCGGATCACGGCGCCGCTCCTTGGATGGTTCATATCTAAACCATCTCGGGCGGGGCGAAAAGGGGCCTCGGCGTGAAACCCGATACCTTGGGCGGCACGACGGAGACTCGGAATCTCGGCGCGATTAACCAGCTCTTTACCAAGAAAGTTAAAGGTCGGGTGAGACGATCCGACATCGACCCGAGCCGTCGTCTGCTGGGGTTCGGCGCCGCGCATCGAGACCGGACCTCGCCCCATCAGGTTTGACGATGACCCGCTCCGCCCCCATCGACCTCGACGGCTTCGATCCGGACATCCTCGATGCGGCACGCGACGTGGCGCGGCGGGCCGGCGTTCCCGTGGAGACCTGGATCGCCTCCATCGTCACCCCGGACGAGGTCGCCGAGCCGCCCCGCAAGTCCCCGTCTGCCC
>NZ_VRUZ01000127.1:0-9600 GCF_008039485.1 Methylobacterium sp. WL69
GGGCGGGGGCGGGACGTGCCCGGGGGAAGGCGGAACCCGTAAAGCCCGCGTTAAAACCATCGTGTCAATCATCCGGAATGCGCGCGGTCCCCCAAGTGGGGATCGCGGCAACCCGAGGACCCGGATCTTCATGTCGCGTTCCCGCTCGCTGACGTCCATCGACGTTTCGGAATACGATCGCATCGAGACCGCGATGTCCGAGAGCGCACGGGGGCGCTGGTTCCTCGACGAATACGCCCGGCGCACCCGGGCCGATGACACGCAGACGGTTCTGAGCGCCATCGCCCGCCTCGAAACCGTCGTCACCAGCGAGCGCGACGGCTCCCACGTCGGACGCATGCGCGGCGACCTCATGGACATGGCCAACGCCATCGCCCGCACCAAGGCCGAGATCGCCGCCCTCGGAACGCCCGATCACGAGAACAGCCGCCTCGGCGGGGCCTCCATGGCCCTCGACGCCATCGTGCGCTCCACGGAGCGGGCGACCTCCGACATCCTCGGCGCGGCCGAGGACGTGCAGGAGACCGCCTGGACCCTGCGCGAATCCGGCTCCGACGCCGCCCTGTGCGATGCCCTCGATCAGCGCGCCACGGAGATCTACACGGCGTGCTCGTTCCAGGACCTCACGGCCCAGCGCACGGCGCGCATCATCCACACCCTGCGCTACCTCGAAGAGCGCGTCGCCTCGATGATGGCGATCTGGGGCGACAGCCTCGACACCGTGCCGCCCGCACCCGGCGAGTCCGCGTCGGCCGATGCCGTCGACCTGTCCCAGAGCGACGTCGATCGCTTCATCGACGCGGCCGCACCCGTAGCGGCGACATCCGTAGCGGCGACATCCGTAGCGGCGACATCCGTCGCGACGGTGGCGTCCCTGGTCCTCGACGACGAGACGGTGGATTTCCGGGAGACCGAATCGGAGGTCCCGCCCGCTCCGGAGGCCGTTTCGCAGGCGGAACCGTCGACGCCGTCCTCCGAGGAGGCCGGCGCCGAAACGCCGGCGGCCACGGATGCCGCGATTCCGGCCGACGGGGCCGATGCCGAGCCGGATGATGCGGCGAAGCAGGACGTCACGCCGAAGCAGGACATCACGCCGAAGAAAGACATCGCCGCCGCCTTCGCCGACATCGACGCTCTCTCGGAAGACGAGAAGCTCGCCCTGTTCTCGTAAGGGTGCGGCGTCGCGGCTCGGGGGTTTCCCTCCGGGCCCCAGGTTCGCCGCGCGGAAGAACCGACTAGGAGAGCGGTCATGGCTCTGCATCTCCTGAAGCTGTGCGTCGGCCCCGCGACGATCGCGGACCTCGAGGCGCGCATCGCCCAGAATCGGGCCGAGGCCCTGGCCCAGGGGCGCGACGCCCCGCCCTCCCACGTCACCCGCATGGTGCCGACCCGGCTGCGCGAGATCGTCGGCGGCGGGTCGATCTACTGGGTGATCAAGGGCACGCTCATCTGTCGCCAGACCATCGCGGCCATCACGCCGTTCACCGGCACAGACGGCATCGGCCGCTGCCGCCTCGTCCTCGATCCCGCGGTGGTGCCGGTCGCGCCGCGCCCGTGCCGCTCGTTCCAGGGCTGGCGCTACCTCAAGGCCGAGGACGCCCCGGCCGACCTCGACGGCGCGACCGCCGGCGACCTCGCGGAGATGCCCGAATCCCTGCGCCGCGAACTCGCCAGCCTCGGACTCATCTGATCCGTCCCCGCGCCGGCTCCCCCCTCGCAGGGGGGAGCCGCGCTTCCGGGCTCACGCGCCTTCGAAGCGGCCGCTGGCATGGGCCAGCATCGTGTAGACCTTGCCGGTCTCCGAGGTGAGGTAGGCGTCGGCGCGCTTGGAATCGCGGTCGTTCCGGGAGACGTCGGCCATCAGGCGTTCGAACTCGGCGACGTAGCGGTCCACCGTCCGGCGGAAATCGGCGTCCCCGGTGTAGCGGCGACGCACCTCTTCGAAGGTCTGGCGACCCTGCGCCGTGTAGATGCGGCGATCGAACAGGTTCGGCTCGCCCCGGCGGTAGCGCTCCCACAGGTCCACGGCGGTCCGGTGGTCGATCATCTTGGCGATATCGGCCGAGATGGTCTCCAGGGCCGTACGCCCGCGCTCGGCCGCCGCCTTGGCATCCGCAGGGGTCTTCGCCTCGGCCGCCGCCTTGGCGACGGGGGCGGTGGCGGCCTGCGGCCCGGCCTCGGCGGCCTCGCCGTCGTCGTCGAGGGAGGCGCGGGTCAGGAGGTCGGAGAGCCAGCCGCGGTCTCCGGCCTTTCCGCCGGTGGCCTGGGTACGCGGGGCCTCACCCGCGCGGGTGGCCGCATTGGCCGGACGCCCGGCCGGTGCCGGCACGATGGTCATCGACTGGGACGGCTTCGGCGCCGCCGGGGCGGGCGCCCGGACGGGGGCCTTGGCCACCGGCGCGGAGGCCGGCGGAGCCGGCTGGTTCGGGTTCGACGGCGTCGCCGACGGACGTGCGAGATCGACGCTGCGGTCGGTGCGGGCGACCAGGGTGGTCAGTTCGCCGAGGGCCTTGATCTGGTCGGAGACGACCCGGCGCATCTCGCCGGTGGCGTCCTGGGTCTCGCGCGGCAGGTCGAGGACGCCGCGCTGGATCTCGGCGCGGGTGGCGTCGAGTTCGCGACGGATCTCGGTCGCCATCTCGCGCAGGCCCGTGACGGATTCGCCGAACCGGCCCGAGGCGGTCTCGAACACCGCCATCATCTGGCGCGACGCCTCGTCGATGGCCACGCGCACGGCCTGCGCCGTCCGCTCGCCCTCGCTGTCGGCACCCGAGCGAAGGCCCTCGAACGCCTCGACCACGCGAGCGCCGGCACCTTGTGCGGTCTCGGCGAGGCCGCTGCCGATGGTGCGGGCCCGGTCCTCGGCCGTGCGCAGGGTCTTCTCGATCATCGCGTCGAAGCGCGCGGTCTCGGCTTCCAGGGAGCCCGAACGCTCGTCGATGCGCGCCAGAACGCCCTCGATGGCGCCGCCCCGTGCGGCCAGGACCTCGGAGAGGCGGCCCTCCGCCGTCGCCAGGGAGCCGGCGGCTCCCGTCAGGGTCGCCGCATGGGTCCGGCCGAGGTCGCCGAGGCTCCGGCCGCTGGCGTCGAGGGAGGCGGCGAGTTCGGCCGCCTCGCGCAGGGCACCCTGCGCCACCGCCTTGAGCTGGCCGACCTGCTCGGCGACGCCGCGGCTCGCCCGCTCGGTCTCGCTGGCGATGGAGCCCAGGGCCTCCTGGACCTGCTCGATACGGGCGGCGAGGCCCGTCTCGATGCTGCCGAGGTTGTCGCCCGCGCCGGCCAGGAGTTCGGTGAGCGCCGCATTGGCGCCCTCGACACGCTGGAGCACGCCGCCGACATCGTGGCGCAGGGCGTCGTTGGCCTGGGTGAGGGTGGCGATGGCGCGCGAGGCGCCGCCGTCGATGGCCGCCAGCAGGGCTTCTGCGGAGGCCTGCGACCGGGCCTCGAGCTCGAGGGTGCGCTGGCGTATCGCCTCGACCAGGGGGGCGCCGGTCTCGGCGAACGCCCGTTCGATGGCCTGGCCGCGCTCGCCCAGGGCTTCGACCAAATCGGCGGCCGGGCCGTCGACCACGGCGCGCAGGCGCTCGGACTGCGCGGCGATGGCCGTGACCATGTCCGAACCCCGTCCGTCCAGAGTCTCGACGAGGCTGCCGCCGCGCTCCTCGATGGCGCGGGTGATGGTCTCGGCGCTTTCGGCCAGACGCTGGGCCAGGGACTGGCCGCGGGCCTCGACCAGGGCGGCGAGGGCCGTGGAACGGCGGTCGAACGCCTCCGTCATCGCCGAATTGCGGCCGTCGATGAGGCTCGCCACGGCCTCGTTGCGCTGGTCGAGGGCCGTTGCGAGGGCGGCCGCATGGGCCTCGGCGAGGGCCGCGTGACGGCCGACGCGCTCGTCGAAGGCCGACAGCATGGCGGCGCTGCGCTCGTCGACGAGGCTGACGTAGGCGTCCTGGCGGTCGTCGAAGGCCGCCGCCAGGGCATCGCCGCGCGAGGCGACGAGGGAGGCGAACACTTTCATCCGGCTGTCGATGCGGCTGGTGAAGGCCTCGCTGCGGGCATCGACGGCCTGGGTGAGGGCGGTACCCTCGGCCTCGATGGTCCGGGCGAGACCGGCCGCCCGGCCGGAGATGAGGGCATCGAGGGCGCCGAGGCGCTCGTCGAACACCGTGGCGAGGGCCTGCGTCTTCGCGTCGACCTGATGGGTGAGGGAGCCGGAGCGGCTGTCCACGATCCCGTCGAGGCGGGCCAGCCCCTCGTCGAACAGGGTGGCGAGGGTGCGGGTGCGCTCCTCGACGCGGTCCGTGAGGGAGCCGGCGCTGTCGCCGACGAGTGCGTCGAGGACCTTGAGGCGCTCGTCGAACAGGGCGACGAGGGCGTGGGTGCGGGCGTCGACCCGGTCGGTCAGGGTCTCGGCGCGGCTGTCGACGAGCCCGTCGAGGGCCGTCAGCATCTCGTCGAACAGGACGCGCAGGCCATGGGTGCGGTTGTCCACGGATTCGGCGAGGCGCGTGCCGCGTCCTTCGACGAGGCTGTCGAGGGCCTGGAGGCGCTCGTCGAACAGGGTCGTCAGGGCGCTGGTGCGCGCGTCGACCCGGTCGGCGAGGGCGTCGGTCCGGCTGTCCATGAGCCCGTCGACGGCGGTGAGCATGGCGTCGAACTGGGCGCGCAGGCCCTCGGTTCCGCTTTCAACGGACCGGACGAGGCCGGCGCCGCGTCCCTCGACGAGGTCGTCGAGGTGCTTCAGGCGCTCGTCGAAGAGGCTCGCGAGGGCCTGGGTCCGCGCGTCGATGGCATCGGTGACCTGGGCGCCGCGTCCCTCGACGATCTGGCCGAGGAGGTCGATGCGGTGATCGAACAGGGCGGCGAGGCTGCGGGCCCGGCCGTCCACGCTCTCCGCCAGGCCGCCGCTCCGGCGCTCGACGAGGCTGTCCAGCTCCCCGATGCGGGTGTCGAACAGGGTGGACAGGGCCCGGATGCGCTCCTCGACGGCCGTGGCGAAGCCGCCGCCGTCCTGGTTCACCAGGGCATGGAGCTGACCGATGCGGGCGTCGAACGCCGTGGCGAGGGCCCGGGTCTGCGTCTCCACGGCATCGTGAAGGCCCGAGCCGTGCCGGTCCACGACCGCGTCGAGGCGACCGAGGCCCGCGTCGAACAGGGCGGCGAGGGTTTCCGTGCGGGTATCGAGGGCCTGGCCGATCTGCTGGCTGCGACCGTCCACGAGCGCCGACAAGCCGCCGAGATGCTCGTCGAACAGGCCCGCGAGGGCGCGGGTGCGCTCGTCGAGGGCGCGGCCGATCTCCGAGCCGCGTCCGTCCACCAGGGCGTCGAGGCTGCCGAGACGCTCGTCCAGCAGGGTCGCCATGGCGGTCGTCCGCGCGTCGATGGCGTCGGTGACCTGGGCGCCGCGTCCGTCCACGACCTGTCCGAGCAGGCCGATGCGGTGATCGAACAGGGCGGCGAGGCTGCGGGCGCCACCGTCCACGGCTTCGGCGAGACCGCCGCTGCGGCGCTCGACGAGGCTGTCGAGCTCGCCGATGCGGGCGTCGAACAGGGTGGACAGGGCGTGGGTGCGTGCCTCCACGGCCTCGGCGAGACCCGTGCCGCGCAGCTCGACGACCTCGTCGAGCTGGCCGATGCGCTCGTCGAACAGGGCCGCGAGGGCCCGGGTGCGGTCATCCACGGCGCCGACGGCGCTGCCGAGGCTCGCCTCGATGGTCTCGACGAAGCGGCGGCCGCGCAGGTCGAGGTTGTCCTGGAGCGGCGCGAGCCGATCCTCGAAGCTGGTGCCGAGGGTCTGGGCGTGGGTGTCGAGCAGCGCGCGGATCTCGCCGGTGCGGTCGTCGAGGAGCTGGTGGACCGTGCGGACGCCCTCGTCCAAGAGCGAACTGATGTCCGAGGTGCGCCCGTCGAGGGTGCGACCGAGGCGGCCTTCGCCTTCGCCGAGCAGTCGGTCGGCTTCGGCGACGACTTCGCGCAGGCGGGTCAGGATGGTCTCGCCGCGGGTTTCCAGCAGGGTGCCGAGGGCGTTGCTGCCGGAATCGAGCAGGCGGGCGAGCTCGGTGATCCGAGTGCCGAGGGCGCCGAACACCGCACGGCCCTTCTCGTCGAGCTCGTTGCCCATGGCGGCGGTGCGCTCGTCGATGAGGCGGCCGAGATGGTCGGCGCGCTCGGAGAACGCGTCGCGGATGCCCTGCGCCTGCTGCGACAGGGCCGCGTTGGCCCCGCCCGTGCGCTCGACGATCAGATCCACGAGCTCGCGGGTGCGGGCGGCGAGATCCTCGTCCACGGCGCGGGTCCGGCTCTCGATGAGGCGGATCGCTTCCAGGGCCCGGTTGCCGAAGCTCTCGTCGATGAGGCGGCTGCGCTCGTCGAGGGTGACGCCGATGGTCTCCAGGCGGGACAGGATTCCGGTATCGAAGCGGGCGGCGCCCTCGTCGAGGCGCAGGGCGAGGTCGCGGGTCTGGCCGTCGAGGCGGTCGGTGATCTCGGCCGCGCGGGCGCCCAGGGCATCGCCGAGGCTGAGGCTGCGGGTCGCGATGTCCTGCGCCATGGTGTCGGCGCGGGAATCGAGGGCCTGGACGAGGTCGCGTCCGCCCTCGGTCATGATCCGGGCCATCTCCGCCGTGCGCAGGATCAGGGCCTCGTTGAGCGCCGTGGCGCGCGAGCCGAGCTGGCCGTCGATATGGGTGACGAGGTTCGAGAAGGTCTCGCCGATCTCGGCGGTGCGCTTCGCGCCGCGCTCCTCGAGGGCGCCGAGCTGGGACTCGACGGCCTCGCGGGCCTCGCGGGTGCGCTCGCCGATGGTCTCGGCGACGGCTTGGCCGCGCACGGTGATGATCCGATCCATCTCCTCGAGCTGGCCGCCGACGGCCTGGGTGAGGGTGGTGGTGTCGCGGGCGATGCGCTCGGCGATGATGTCGCCCCGCGCGATGGTGTCGTGAAGCGCGGCGAGCCGATCGGTGAAGACGGTCTCGATGGCGTCGGCCCGGGTCCGGGTGGTCTCGCTGAAGCGCTCTCCGGACGCGCCGAGGGCTTCGCTGACCCGGGCGCCCTGCGCCGTGATGGCCAGCACGATGTCGCGCCCGGCGGTGGCGAGCTGCGCATGGGCGTCGTTCGTGTGGGCGGCGATGAGGTCGCCGAGGGTGCGGCCGTGGTCGCCGAGGACCGCCTCGGCGTCGCGGACCCGGGCGTCGAGGGCGCCGCCGATCCCCTGCGCCGCGCGGTCGATGACGCCCGCGGCCTCGCCGGCGCGCACGGCCAGCTCGGCGTTGATCTCTTCCAGGGTCCGGCGCAGGGCGACGACGGAGGCTTCGGTGCGGTCGGCGACGTCGCCGCCGGCGCCCTCGGCGAGCTGGCGCAGAAGGGCGGCGGCCTGCTCGGTACGGCTCGACAGCTCGCTCGCGGTGGCGGCGAGGCGGCGCTCGAAGATCTCGACGGCCTCGACGGTGCGGGCTTCGAGTTCGCCCGTGGCGCCGGCCGACGAGCGGCGCAGGGACTGGGCGGCCTCGGCCGCACAGGCGCCGAGGGCGACGGTGATCTCCTCGGCGCTGCGCCGCAGGGTCTCCGTCGCCTCCAGGGTCCGGGCGCCGAACTGGCCGTCGAGGGTCGCGGCGGTGGCCTCGAGGGTAGAGACCGTCTGCCCGGTGCGGGCTTCGAGGGCGTGGCCGAGATCGGACAGGAGCCGATCGACCTGCGCCGTCGCCTCGCGGGTCCGCTCGGCGATCAGGCCACCGACGCGGTCGCCGGTGACGGCGAGGGCGCTTTCGAGGCCGCCGCCCTGGACCGTGACGGTCTCGTGCAGCTGGCCGGCCAGGGCCGCGATGCGCGACGCCAGGGCGCCGCCGCTGCTGTCGATGCCGCTGGTGATGTCGGCGACGGAGCGGGTGAGCCCCTCGCGCACGGCCTCCGCGCGGGAATCCAGGGTCTCGATGAGACCGCTCGCCGTGAGGGCGAAGCCGGCCTGGGCGTCGCGGCCACGGGCTTCGATGAGGTTGGCGATGCCGCCGCCCTGGACCGTGATGGTCTCGTGCAGGCGGCCGGTCACGGTCTCGATGCGGTCGGCGAGGGCGCTGCCGTTGCGATCGACGAGGGCGGCCGCTTCCTCGACGGAGCGCATCAGGTTTTCGCGAAGGGCATCGGTCCGCGTGCCGAAATCCTCGATGACGCCGCCGGCGGCCCGGGCGAGCTGCTCCTCGGCTTCGCGGCCCCGCGCCACGATGGCGTCGGAGACGCCGCCGCCGACGGTGGCGATGTCCTGGGTCAGGGTCGAGCCCGTGGCGGCGAAATGCGCGCGCAGGGCATCGCCGGTCTCGGCGAAGCGGGCGGTGATCTCGCCGCCGGTGGTCGAGAACTGCGCCGTCAGTTCGCCGCCCCGCGCCAGGAAGGCGTTCTCGAGTCCGCGGGCAGAGTCCTCGAAGGTCTTGCGGACCGCGCTGCCCTCACGGTTGAGGGTCTCGATCACCTCTGCGCCGGTCTGGGCGAGGGTGCGGGCGACGTCGCCCGCGTTGGTCGCGAGGGTGGTGGTGAGGAGGCCCCCGGTGCGCTCGAAGGCCTGGGTGACCTCCTCGGCGCGGCTCTCAAGGGACTGGGTCAGCGCGGTGCCGACCTCCGTCAGGCTGCCGCGCACGCCTTCGCTGGTGGCGGCGAGGCGCTGCACGAGATCGTCACCCCGGTCCGTCACCAGGCCGACGACCCGGTCGCCCGCCTCGGCGAGGGCCGCGGTGATGGCGTCGCCCCGGTCGCCCAGGGCCGTGGTGATGGCCTCGCCGCGCGCGTCGAGGGCCCCGGTGACGCGCTCGCCCGCACCGGTCATCGCCGCGACGATGCGCTCGGCGGCGCCGTCGAGTTCCTGCGTCAGGTTCTGGTGGGAGCCCGTGATGGCGCCGCGCACGCGCTCGGCGTTGGCGACGATGGACTCGCGCTGGGCGACGAGTTCGTCGACGAGGGAGCGGATGCGGATCTCGTTCTCCGAGTAGGCGCGCTCCAGGGTCGCGATTTCGCCGCGCACCAGGGTCTCGAGCTCGCCGGCCCGGGCGAGGGCCCGTTCGACGCCGTCGCCGACGGCGGCGACCTCGCGGCGCACGGTCTGCGACATGGTCAGAACGGCGTCGGTGGAGAAGTTCTCGGGCTCGGCCAGGCGAATGGCGACCTCGCCGACGGCGCGGGCGACGAGGCGCATCTCCTGGGCGCGCACGGCCAGCATCGCCATGATGAGGAACAGCACCACGGGCCCGAGGAGGGCGGTGGCCGCCACGGCCGATTGCAGGGCCGTGAGCCCCTGCACGTAGGTCTTCAGGTCCCCGCCGGACTGGCTCCAGGCCAGCCCCAGGAGGCAGGCAAACCACACCGCCGAGACCACGGCCGCGACGGCGTAGGGCAGGGGCGACGGCCGCACCCGCAGGGTCTGCTGCAGGATACCGATGTTCTGGCGGTCGTCGTTGGCGACCAGGGAGCGGTCGGGCGGCAGCAATCCCCCCTCGCGGCGCGGGCGGGCGCGGTCCGGCGGCGGCAGGTCCGAGGCCAGGGGCTCACCCGCTCCGTCGCCGACATCACCAGCGGCATCGACAGCAGCGGCGGCGCCCTGGCGTCGCGCATCGCGGC
>NZ_VRUZ01000128.1:0-9502 GCF_008039485.1 Methylobacterium sp. WL69
CCCCGCCACCCCGCGTTCAGGACGTGTACTCCCTGCGCTGCGCCCCCCAGGTGCACGGCCCCGTGCGCGAGGCCCTGGCCTATATCGGCGGCATCATCGGCACGGAGATCAACGCGGCCACGGACAACCCGCTGATCTTCGACGACGGCGAAGGCGGCTATGCCTGCATTTCGGGCGGGCATTTCCATGGGCAGTACGTCGCCCAGGCCATGGACCTCCTGTCCATCGCCATCACCGATCTCGGCTCGATCTCCGAGCGGCGCCTGTTCCGCCTCATCGACCCGACCCTGAGCTATGGCCTGCCGCGCAACCTGCTCGCCGGCAAGAAGGGGCTCAACACCGGATTCGCCACGGTGCAATGCACTCTCTCGGCCCTCGTCATGGAGAACCGCACCCTGTCGAGCCCCGGCTCCGTCGATTCGATCCCCGGCAAGTCCAACGCCGAGGATCACGTCTCGAACTCGACCTGGTGCGGCCGCAAAGCCCGCACCATCGTGGAGAACGCCGAGCAGATCGTGGCCGGCGAACTCCTGATGGCGGCCCAGGCCCTCAGCCTCGTGGCCGAGGTGGCCAAGGATCATCCCATCGGCAAGGGCACGCAGGCGGCCCTCGCCGCCATCCGCGAAACGATCCCGCCGGCCCTCGATGGCGACCGCTGGTACCACACCGAGATGGTGGACGCCCTGGCGCTCCTGCGCTCGGGCGCCATCACGGCGGCGGTGGAGGCGGCGGTGGGGGGGTTGGAATAAAGCCTGCCGTCCCGGACGCCGGAGCGGCGTCGTCACGGCGACCACGAAGCCCGGCGCGGGACCGTCGTCGATGCGTCCCCGGACGCGCTCCGTGGTCGAGCAGGCCCGGCCCGCCAGTTGGGCAAACCGGAGAGAGTTTGGGCACCCGGCCGAAATCGACCCGGAATCGTTTGACCCTCCGGTTCGGTTCGATATCGTTCGACAGACCCGGAGCCGGCGACGATCTCCGCCCCGCGTAGGGCGGCGGAACGCGCCTTCCACGCGGTCTCCGGTCCCTTCGCGGCGAGGTCGACCATGAATGTCGGCGTGTTCATTCCCATCGGCAACAACGGCTGGCTCCTGTCGGAGAACGCGCCGCAGTACAAACCGAGCTTCGAACTGAACAAGCAGGTGGTGCTGAAGGCCGAGGGCTACGGCCTCGACTTCGCCCTGTCGATGATCAAGCTCCGGGGATTCGGCGGCAAGACCGAGTTCTGGGACCACAACCTCGAATCCTTCACCCTGATGGCGGGATTGGCCGCCGTCACCAGCCGGATCAAGCTGTTCGCCACCGCCGCCACCCTGTGCATGCCGCCGGCCATCACCGCACGCATGACGTCCACCATCGATTCGATCTCGAACGGCCGCTTCGGCCTCAACCTCGTCACCGGCTGGCAGAAGCCGGAATATGCCCAGATGGGGCTATGGCCCGGCGACGACTATTTTTCCCGCCGATACGAATACCTGTCCGAGTACGCTCAGGTCCTGCGCGACCTGTGGGAGACCGGCGTGTGCGACCGCAAGGGCGAGTTCTTCCAGATGGACGATTGCCGCCTGAGCCCACGCCCGCAGGCCGACATGAAGATCATCTGCGCCGGGCAGTCGGCCGCCGGGATGGCGTTCACCGCGCAATACGCCGACTACAATTTTTGCTTCGGCAAGGGCGTCAACACGCCGACCGCCTTCGCCCCCACGGTGGAGCGCCTCGAGGCCGCCAAGGCGAAGACCGGCCGCGACGTCTCCTCCTACGTCCTGTTCATGATCATCGCCGACGAGACCGACGCGGCCGCCCACGCCACCTGGGCGCATTACAAGGCCGGCGCCGATGCCGAGGCCATCGCGTGGCTCGGCGTCCAGGGGGCGGCCGACACCAGATCGGGGGCCGACACCAACGTGCGCCAGATGGCCGACCCGACCTCGGCGGTGAACATCAACATGGGCACCCTCGTGGGGTCCTACGCGGAGGTTGCGCGGATGCTCGACGACGTCGCCACCGTGCCGGGCACGGAAGGGGTGCTCCTCGTGTTCGATGATTTTCTCAAGGGTCTCGACGCATACGGCACCCGCATCCAGCCCCTGATGAAGAGCCGGGCGCACCTGTCGGCCGAGCCCATGGCGAAGGTGGCGTGATGGTCGCCGGCTACCACGATCCGCACGGACGCCACGGCACGATCACCCTCGCGGCCTCGCCGGAGCCCATCGCGTTCGACGCAGCGGCCACCGCCCTCATCGTCGTCGACATGCAGAACGCCTACGCCAGCAGGGGCGGCTACCTCGATCTCGCCGGGTTCGACGTCTCGACCACCGGCGCGACGGTGGAGCGGATCGGCGCAGCCGTGGCGGCGGCCCGCGCGGCCGGGATCGCCATCGTCTGGTTCCAGAACGGCTGGGACGCGGCCTACGTCGAGGCCGGCGGTCCCGGCTCGCCGAACTGGCACAAGTCGAACGCCCTCAAGACCATGCGCAGGCGTCCGGACCTCGCCGGGACGCTGCTCGCCAAGGGCACCTGGGACTACGCGCTGATCGATGCGCTGAAACCGGAGTCCGGCGACATCGTCCTGCCCAAGCCCCGCTACAGCGGCTTCCATCACACCCAGCTCGACGGTCTCCTGCGGGCGCGCGGCATCCGCACCCTGGTCTTCACCGGCATCGCCACCAACGTCTGCGTGGAATCGACCCTGCGCGACGGTTTCTTCCTCGAATACTTCGGCATTGTCCTCGCGGATGCGACACATCAGGCCGGGCCGCCTTCCCTGCAGGCGGGGGCACTCGCCAACATCGAGACTTTCTTCGGCTGGGTCTCGGATGTGGCCGCCTTCGAGACGGCCCTGCAGTCTGACGCCGCGCGCGCCGCCGCCTGACTGAAGATATTGTCCACGTCCCGATGACCGGACCGTTCCCGACACGCCAGCGCGCGAGACCTCGACAAAGATGCCCAAGACCGTGATCATCCCGCCCGGCACCGGTAAGCCGCTCGCGCCCTACGTGCCCGGGACCCTCGCCGACGGCGTACTCTACGTCTCGGGCACCTTGCCCCTCGATGCGGAGGCGAACGTCGTCCATGTGGGCGACGCGGCGGCCCAGACCCGGCACGTGCTGGAGACGATCAAGGGCGTCGTCACCGCGGCCGGCGGCACCATGGACGACGTGACCTTCAATCACATCTTCCTCAAGGACTGGGCCGACTACGCCGCCGTCAACGCCGTCTATGCCACCTACTTTCCCGGCGACAAGCCGGCGCGCTACTGCATCCAGTGCGGCCTCGTGAAGCCCGACGCGCTCATCGAGATCGCTTCCGTGGCGCATCTCGGGCGGCCCTGAGATGGAAGCGGCGCTCCACCATGCGGTCCGGGGCGCCGGCACGCGCACGGTCCTGCTCTCGCCGGGACTCGGCGGCTCGGCCGGTTACTTCGCCCCGCAGATGGACGCACTCGCGGCACGCTTCCGGGTGGTGACCTACGATCATCGCGGCACCGGCCGCTCGGCCGACACCCTGGAGCCCGGCCACGACATCGCCGCCATGGCAACCGACCTCGTCGCGGTGATGGACGCCACCGGCACGGAACGCTGCGACGTGGTCGGCCACGCGCTCGGCGGCCTGATCGGCCTCGAACTCGCCCGCACCCGTCCGGAACGCGTCGGGCGACTCGTCGTCATCAACGGCTGGGCCCGCGCCGATTCGGCGACCCGCCGCTGCTTCGCCGCGCGAAAAATTCTGCTCGAACACGGCGGCGCGGAGGCCTACGTCAGGGCCCAGGCGATCTTCCTCTATCCGGCGCCCTGGCTCTCCCGGAACGCCGAGCGGGTGGCGGCCGACGAGGCCCATGCCCTGGCGCAGTTTCCGGGGGTCGCCAACGTCCTGGCGCGGATCGCGGCGCTCGAAGCCTTCGATCTCACGGCGCAGTTGAAGGACATCGCCACCGAGACCCTGGTGATGGCGGCGGACGACGACGTTCTGGTGCCCTATCCGTGTTCGGAGGAGCTCACGGCCGGCCTTGCCTGCGCGACCCTCGACCGGGTCGCCACCGGCGGCCATGCCCACAGCGTGACGCGGGCGGACGCCGTCAACCGGACGCTGCTGGCGTTCCTGGATCGATGAAACTTGGACCGATGAGGCGTGGATCGAGCAGGACGCGGAGCCATCCCGGCGGGAACCCTCATGCCTCCCGTCCGCCAGCTCGCGGTTGCCGGCACCGCGCCGGTCAGGGCGTGCCCGGTTCGGATCCGTCCCGCTCGGCCCGCTCCCTCTCCGCCTTGTGCAGGCCGTCATAGAGCTTCTGCACCTCCTGGATGGTGGCGTGGCCACGGCTCCAGTTCGTCTCGCGGACGTTGACCGGGGTGAAGGCGCTGTGCGAACGGCCGCCGAACCCGTTGTAGACCGTCATCTCGGCCGCCTCCGGCCCGGTCCGGTAGTCGATGCGATAGGACGGGGCGAGGCCCTGGCCGGGGCCACGCTTGCCCGTGATGCCGATGCGCAGGTGGGCGTCGCCGTGCCGCTTCTGGCAGAAGCGCATGTTGCCGAGCACCCGGCGCAGATACTCGCCCGCATCCTCCAGATCGGCCACCACGTCGGCGATGGTCGCGTCGGGGGGCAGGTGGTTCTTTCGGATCATATGCCTCGGGCCTCGTGGGAGCGGGACCATACCGGCGGACGCGGACGAGGGCCAGGATGGTGCGTCGCCGGCCCTGCGATCGGCTGGCGCGAACAGGCGGGCGCCGGACTCCCGAGTTATGTCATGCGGCCACAAGAGCTTAAGGCACCGCGAGGTTTTCGCGGAACCCTCCCGTGCCTTAAGATATGGCCCACCCCGTGAGCGAGAGACCGGTGATCGACACATTCCAGGCCGCGCTGGCCCCCCGCATCATCGCCCGGCTCGACGCGCTCGCCGCCGTCAGCGCCGACCCGGGCGCCATCACCCGCGTCTATCTCAGCCCCGAGCAGGCCCGGGCCAGCGCCCTCGTCCTCGACTGGATGCGCGAGGCCGGGATGACGGCCCGCATCGACGCCGTCGGCAACTGCATCGGGCGCATCGAGGGTCCCATCCCCGGCGGGCCGGCCGTGGTGATCGGCTCGCACCTCGACACCGTGCGCGACGCCGGGCGGTTCGACGGTCCCCTCGGCGTGGTGGCGGGCATCGAATGCATCGCCGCCCTGGTCCGCACCGGCGTGGTCCTGCCCTTCGCCATCGAGGTGGTGGGTTTCGCCGACGAGGAGGGCACCCGCTTCGCCACCACCCTCATCGGCAGCCGGGCGCTCGCCGGCACCCTGACCCGCGACGCTCTCGACCGTCCGGACGCCGACGGCATCACCATGGGGCAGGCGCTCCTGGCCGCCGGGTTCGACCCGGACCGGATCGGCGAGGCGGCCCGGGCGCCCGGCGCCGTGCGCGCCTATCTCGAACTGCATATCGAGCAGGGCCCGGCCCTGGAGCGGGCCGGCCTCGCCGTCGGCCTCGTCACCGCCATCAGCGGCGCGACGCGGCTTGCCGTCACGCTCACGGGCGAGGCGGGCCATGCCGGGACCGTGGCGATGGCGGGGCGGCACGATGCCCTCGCGGGGGCCGCCGAATGCATCCTGGCCGTGGAGGCGCGCTGCACGCCCGAGCCCGGCCTCGTCGGCACCGTGGGGACGATCCTGGCCGCCCCCGGCGCCGTGAACGTGATCCCGGGGCGCGTCGGCTTCAGCCTCGATCTGCGTGCGCCCGACGACCGCCAGCGCCGCATCGCCCTGGCCGACCTCGCCGCCGCCTTCGCGGAGATCGCCACCCGGCGCGGCCTCGAACTCGATCGGGTGGTGACCCACGATGCGGCCTGCGCGCCGTGCGACCCGGCGCTGATGGCGCACCTCGCCGCGGGAATCGCGGCGGAGGGCCATCCGGTTCTGCGCCTGCCGAGCGGAGCGGGGCACGACGGCATGGCCCTCGCCGCCATCGCCCCCATCGCCATGCTGTTCGTGCGCTGCCGCGGCGGCATCAGCCATCACCCCGACGAGTTCGCCAGCGGGCCCGACATCGAGGCCGGCGCCCGCGTGCTCCTGGCGACCCTGCTGCGTCTGGCCGCCGAGGGGATGTGAACGCGCGCGTTTCCGCCCGCGGCAGACCCCCGATCCGCTCGGGATCGGGCGAACCGGTGGAGCAAGCGTCGCTCAGGTCTCGCCCGGCGCCTTGCCGGACGCGAGGCGCCGGAGGCGGCCCTTGCGCATCTCGTACTGGAAGATCGACGTCAGGGCCGGGGCCGAATCGTGCTCGGGCGCCGGGAGGGCGAGGGGCGGGACGGCCGGCGGCGCGAGCAGGCGCTGGACCGGAGCCTCCCGGCGCAAGAGAGCGCGCCGAACGACGTCCCAATCGCGCACCATCGCGGCGGCGGTGGCGGGATCGGTCTCGATCCTGACACGCGCCCCATCGGAGAAGCGCGCCTGCAGGGACGCGGTGGCGTGCAGGGTGCCGCCGAGGGCGCCGAGGCCGAGGCCGACGAACGCGGCGGCCAAGCCGAGGGGACGGGGCAGGGGCCCGGTGGCGTCGAGGGCGGTGCTGAGGCCGCCGGCGATCCCGGCCCGCCGCTGCAACGCGGGGCCGTCGGCGATTTCCAGGGCATCGAGATCCTCGACGCCGCGAGCCTGTCCATCGGGCAGGTGCAGCAGGCCGGTTTCGTAGGTGCCGGCCCCCGTCGTCCAGGCACCGTGAGGGCCGGTACCGTCGAGGATTCGGATTTCGCTCATCGTCGCTTCCCCGCGCTCCCGCGTCGGCGCCGTCACCGCACCCTACCGCCGCATGTGTCGGAAACAGGGCCGCGATCTCAGGCCGAGGCCGCTGCCGAGGGACCTGCCCGCGTGCCATAGGCCTCGGCCATGTTCGCGATGGCGGCGAGCTTGGAATGCAGCGCCGACCAGTCGTCCCCGTCGGCGATGGGGGCCCACAGGGCCTCGACCTCCTCGATCAGCATCGTGCACGGCCCGCTTCCGGCAAAGTACGGATGCGCGAGGCGCCCCGCATCGACGGGAGCCATCGCCTCCAGGCTCGCCCGCACGGGAGCGAACGCCTCCGCGGCATAGAACGCCGCCGACGGGCTCGCCGCCGCGCGCGCCGCACTGGCGAGCCCGCCGTACCAGTCGAAGAAGGTCCGCTCGAACGGCGCCCCGCTGCGGGCGAGGAACCCCCAGAACGCGGCGACGAAGCGGTGCGTCGCGTCGTCGTCCGTGCGGGCGAGTCCGAGGCGCGCCAGGAGCGCGTTGGCGAAGGCCTCCTGCAGGGCCGGACCGAACAGCTTGAGGGCCGCTTCGAGCCCGTCCTGCGGCGCCAGGGGCGTCAGGCATTCGGCGAGACGGCTGAGGTTCCAGAACAGGGCCTCGGGCTGGCGCCCGAAACTATAGAGCCCCTGCACGTCGAAATAGGCGGCGGTGAAAGCCGGATCGTTGACGGGCACGAACCGCCAGGGACCGTAATCGAAGCTCTCGCCGGTGACGTTGATGTTGTCGGTGTTGAGCACCCCGTGGACGAAGCCGGCGGCCATCCACTGGGCGCCCGTGCGCGCCACGCGGCGGCACACCTCCTCGAGGAAAGCGACGGCGCGGTCCGGCGCCGCCTCCCGCCACAGGTCGGGCATGTGGGTGCGGATCGTGTGATCCATGAGCTTCAGGATGTTGTCGGGCTCGTCGAGGGCCAGGAACCGCTGGAACGACCCGATGCGGATATGGGAATGGCTGAGCCGCACGAGGACCGCCGAGCGGGTGGGGGAGGGCTCGTCGCCGCGCTCTAGCTCCTCCCCGGTCTCGATCAGGCTGAAGGTCTTGGAGGTGTTCACGCCGAGCGCCTCCAGCATGCCGGTGGCGAGGATCTCGCGCACGCCGCCTTTGAGGGTGAGGCGCCCATCGGCCGTGCGCGACCACGGCGTGCGTCCGCTGCCCTTGGTGGCGAGATCGAGGAGACGTCCGTCGGCCAGATCGTAGGCCTGGGCGAACAGGAACCCGCGCCCGTCGCCGAGTTCGGGATTGTACGAGCGGAACTGGTGGCCGTGGTAGCGCAGGGCGAGGGGCTGCGGGAAACTGCCGGGCAGGGGGTCGAACCGGCCGAAATGTGCGATCCATTCCGCTTCCGTCAGGTCGCCGAGGCCGATCCGCTCCGCCCAGGGCTGGTTGCGGTAGCGCGGAATCGCCTTCGGAAAGGCGGCGGGCGCGACGACGTCGTAGAAGGCGTCGCCGAGTTCGGCATGGCGCTGCGCGAGGCGCGCGGTGGAGATCGGCATCGGGCGTCCTGAAGCCTGGGAGGTGGCAGCGGCCTTCGTCTAACCGGTGACCGCGCGGGATGACACGTCAATCGCCTTGACGGCCCGAACGATCCCGGGACGCGGCCGCGGGACAGGGCCCTGCTCACAAACCGCCCGGGCTCGGGTATAGTGGCGGGCATGGACAACATCATCCGACCGACCTTCGGCCAACCCCGCCGCGCCGAGCCCGACGACGAGAGCCGCGTCCAGGTGCTCACCCAGCGCGTCTACGGCGAGGCCGGCGGATGCCGGGTCTGCCTGGTCCATGACGAGGCCACCCCCGAGGGCGACGTCTTCAAGGTGGTGGCGGGGCTGCTCACCGACGACGAGGTCAGTACCGTGGCGATCCTGCCGGCGACCCCGGAAGGGGAGGTCGATGCCGAGATCGTCGCCCTGGCGATCCTGCGAACCCTGGGGATGATCGAGGCCCGCACCGGCGGCCCGGCCATCGCCTGATGGCGAAAGCCCTCAATCGAACGCTTGCATGCCGCGCCGGCTCCATGCTATCGCCCCTCCACCGGAACGGACCGGGCGCGAAACGATCGGTGCACGGCACGGATCGTGGACCAGACCAAACCGTCCTAAGCTCCTGCTAGGCCAGGGCTTTGGGGGATAGTTTAACGGTAGAACAGTGGACTCTGACTCCTCTAGTCGAGGTTCGAATCCTCGTCCCCCAGCCAACGAATTCAGCCCGCCAGTCTTGGACTCGGCGGGCTTTTTCGTGAGTTCTAAGGCGCGCGATCATTTTGATTTCGCGAAGAGGTGATCGAAGAGATCCTTCGACCGTCGCAGCCCCTCCTCGGTGAGTCCAACCGATTTGGCCTTTCCGATGGGGTTATAGATCATCCCCTTGACGTGCAGGCGATTCATGACCTCCCAGGCGAAGCCCTTCCAGGCCCGTCCGTCCTCGCAGAGGGTCAGGTGGAGGAGAGCCAGAACCGCATCGTCGATCTTGTCCTCGTCGATCTCCATGACGTGTCCTCCGCAGGCGCCGGCAGGGCTTCTTTCAGGGAAGTTGGCTTTCGGTTCGAACGCAAGGGGGATGGCCAACCACCTGTTTCGTTCGAAACTCGATCGCAGAGGGCTCCTTTGGTGGAGGATCCTTGGACGGCAAAAAGCCCCCGACCGTTGAGGATCGGGGGCTTTTTGGTCTGTTTGGTATTTGGTTGCGGGGACAGGATTTGAACCTGTGACCTTCAGGTTATGAGCCTGACGAGCTACCGGGCTGCTCC
>NZ_VRUZ01000129.1:0-9087 GCF_008039485.1 Methylobacterium sp. WL69
GGCTTTGGGCTGGGGTTTTGCCATCGGGTCGGGTGTTCGAACTCGTTCGGTGGGCGAGGCGCGACGCAGAGTCCCCCCCCGTATGGGGCGGGATCCAGGGCGTCGGACGGTCCCGTGCGGTGGCGCGCCGTCTAGTGAATCGGCGCGTCGTGCTTATGGAACGCCTTGAGGCGGCGGTACACGGGGGTATCGTAGTTCTGCGGCGTCTCGTCCTCGCCCGTGAGCCAGCGGAACAGGTCCCGGTCCGGCACCTCGATGAGGGCCTCGAACAGGGTCAGCTCCTCCTCCGTCAGGGTGCCGATCTCGGCATCGGCGAAGCGGCCCATGATCAGGTCCATCTCGCGGATGCCGCGGTGCCAGGCGCGGAAGAGGGTGCGGCGGCGGCGCGGATCGAGGTCCGCGCTGGTGCGGGTGGTTCCGGACATGGGGCGGCCTGTGATGCTGTGATCCGGGGATGCTGTGATCCTCGGATCAGAGGATTGCAAGATCGAAGGCTGCAGCTTCCAGCAGGGGCCTCTGCCCTCAGCGAAGGCCCTTCGTCAGCGTGATGATCGCACCCACCACCACGATGGTCTGGAAGCCGATGGCCGACAGAACCCACTTCAGGATGTCGTACTTCGCATCGGAGAGTTCCGCCTTGAGCGTGGAATTCGTGACCAGGGCGGACAGGTCACTCTCGCGGACCTCGCGGATGACCCCCGTCACGGCTTCGGCCTGATCGTCCGAGAAGCCGGCGGCCTTCAGCTTGCGGGCGATGGCGAGCGTGTCCAGGGTGGTTGTGGTCATGGTGCGCGTCGCGTCTCCCGTCCCATCGAGGCGAGCTACCATCGCATATGGCCCGTGCCGGAGCCATCGCAACGGCTCCGAGAACGGAAGCGGCAACGCGGGCGTTGCCCCGGCCGCGCTCGGCATTCTATGGCGGGGGTATGCATTCCGTCACGGCTCATAGACCCAGTAGGCGCGGCTCTCCCCCAGCCCGGGCGAGCGGCTGGGCCGAGCCGCGCGCATGACCGACGACGCCCGCCCCGCCCCGCTCCGCCCGACCATCCTCGATCCGCTGTTCGCGCCGGCCCGGGGCCTGCCGGGGATCGGCCCGAAGATGGCGCCGATGATCGAGCGGCTGCTCGGGACGCCGGAGCAGCCGGCGCGGATCGTCGATCTCCTGTTCCACCTGCCCCAGGGCGGCGTGGTGCGGAAACTTCTGGGCTCCATCGCCGAGGCGCCGCCGGGGGAGCCGGTGACGCTCGGCGTCACCGTCACGGAGTACCGCCCGCCCCAGGCCGGCGCCGGCAAACGTCCCTACCGGGTGCTGGTGGAGGATGCCACGGGCGACATCACCCTGGTGTTCTTCGGCATGCCGGGCCCCCGGGTGGAGAAGATGCTGCCGCTCGGGGCGCATCGCTACATCACCGGCCGCATCGACCTCTACGACGGCCACCGCCAGATGGTGCACCCGGCCCGCATCATCGACGAGGCGGGGCTGGCCGCCCTCCCCGCCGTCGAGCCCGTCTACGGCGCCACGGAGGGGCTGACCTCGCGGGCGATCTCGAAGCTCGCCCACGCGGCCCTGGAGCGCCTGCCCGTGCTGCCCGAGTGGCAGGACCCGGCCTGGCTCGCGCGCGAAAACCTGCCGGCCTTCGCCGACGCCCTGCGCGCCGAGCACCGCCCGGAGAACGCCCCGCCCCCCGTGCCGGACGGGGCGACGAGCGCCCCCCGGACCCCCGCCCGGCGGCGCCTCGCCTACGACGAACTCCTGGCGTCCCAGCTGGCGCTCGCGCTTCTCCGCGCCCGCAACCGCCGGGCCCCGGGCCGGGCCAATGCGGGCGACGGCCGGCTCAAGGACCGGATCGAGGCCGCCCTGCCCTTCGGGCTCACGGGTGCGCAGACACGGGCCGTCGCCGAGATCCGCGCCGACCTCGCCTCCGACCGGCGCATGCTGCGCCTGCTCCAGGGCGATGTCGGCTCGGGCAAGACCGCGGTGGCGCTGCTGGCCATGGCGTCCGCCATCGAGGTCGGCCGGCAGGCGGCCCTGATGGCCCCCACCGAAATCCTCGCCCGCCAGCATTTCGAGCGCCTCGGACCCATGGCCGGGGGCCTGCGCCTGCGTTTGCTCACCGGCCGCGACCGGGCCGCCGAGCGGCGCGCGACCCTGGCCGACCTCGCGGCGGGCAGCATCGACATCGTGGTCGGCACCCACGCCCTGTTCCAGGACAGCGTCGTGTTCCGCGACCTCGGCGTGGCGGTGGTGGACGAGCAGCACCGCTTCGGCGTCCATCAGCGCTTGGCGCTCGGCGCCAAGGGCCAGGCCGTGGACATCCTGGTGATGACCGCGACGCCGATCCCCCGCACCCTGGCGCTCACCTGCTTTGGCGATATGGACGTCTCGGTCCTCGACGAGAAGCCGGCCGGGCGCCGGGCCATCGTCACCCGCCTCGTCTCCACGGACCGCCTCGACGAGGTGGTGGCGGGGTTGGGGAGGGCGCTCGCCGCCGGCGACCGGGTCTACTGGATCTGTCCCCTCGTCGCCGAATCCGAGTTCGTCGACCTCGCGGCGGCGGAAGAGCGTTTCGCCGATCTGCGCCACAGCTTCGGCGACGCGGTCGGCCTCATCCACGGCAAGATGCCGGGGCCGGACAAGGACGCCGCCATGGAGCGGTTCTCCGCCGGCACGACGAAGATCCTCGTCTCCACCACGGTGGTCGAGGTCGGCGTCGACGTGCCGGAGGCCACCATCATGGTCATCGAGCATGCCGAGCGCTTCGGATTGGCCCAGCTCCATCAGCTGCGCGGCCGCGTCGGGCGGGGCGCCAAGGCCTCCACCTGCCTGCTGCTCTATCGCGGCCCCCTGGGCCAGGTCTCGCGGGCGCGCCTGGAGATGATGCGCGAGACCGAGGACGGGTTTCGCATCGCCGAGGAGGACCTGCGCCTGCGCGGCGAGGGCGAGGTGCTGGGCACGCGCCAGTCCGGCATGGCCGCCTTCCGCCTCGCGAGCCTGGAGAGCGACGCCGAGCTGCTGCAGGTCGCCCGCGACGACGCGCAGCTCATGGTCCAGCGCGATCCCGGCCTGAAGAGCCCGCGTGGCCAGGCCCTGCGGGTGCTGCTCTACCTGTTCGAACGCGACGCGGCGATCCGGTTGCTCGGGGCCGGATAAGACCCCTCTAAACGATATTCATGAGCTGGCTCATGAACTTAGCGTCAATGTCTCGGGGTGTAAGGCCCGCCCGGAGCGGGGATTGCGGGACCATGCCGAGTGAGAGTGCGGGCCTGAGTGCCACCCCCCTGATCGAGCGCTGGCAAGCGGCGCGGCGCTCGGACGGGGGCATTCCGTCCTACGAGGCCGTCGTCCTCGGCAATCTCGGGCGTTACGCCGATCACGCCGCCCTCATCGCCACGCGGGCGGGTCAGCCGCACGCCATCCTCTGGAGCGGAGCGCGTTTCCTGGCCTGGCTCCATCGGGATTCCGGTGCGGTCCGCGATGGCGCGACGTCCGCGGCGGAGCGCCTCGACGTGGCCGGCCTCAGCGAGGACGTGCGACAGCCCCTGCACGAGGTGGTGGAGCGGGCCCTGACCCTCCGCGGCCCGGCCCGCACGCGCTGCGACCGCGTCCATGACGGCATCGTCACCAGCATCGAGTTTCTCGGCATACCCCTGGCGCGCCGGGACGACGCGCCCCTGGTGCTCCTGAGCCTCATCGGCGTGCAGTCCCGCTACGATCTCGTCAAGGCGATGTTCGGCGCCACGGACCAGGGCATGCTCGCCCTCAGCACCATCCGAACCGGCGACGGACGGGTGAGCGATTTCAAGATCGTCGCGGCCAACGAGGGGGCGGCCCGCCTCCTCGGCGGCACCATCTCGGACCTGCAATGGCAGCGCCTGACCCGGGTTTCCGCGCGGTTGACCCAGGGCGACGTCCTGTGCCGCCTGGTCGGCGTGATCACGTCGGAACGCCGCGATGTCTTCGAGGTCAGCCTGTCCGGTGCGGACGGGTGCGACCTGCACCTCAAGATCGAGGCGGGCTGCATCGGCGATCTCCTGGCCCTGACCTTCGTGGATGTCGGAGACCTGAAGGCCCGCGAGGCTTCGGCCCGCCTCCTGTTCGAGAACAACCCCCTGCCCATGTGGCTGATCGATCGGGGCACGCACCGATTCCTGGCGGTGAACGACGCGGCGCTGACCCATTACGGGCACAGCCTCGAGCGCTTCTGCGCCATGACCCTGGCCGATCTCGAACCCGTGGTCACGGGTGCCCTGCCCGCCACCACCGAGCTCTACGGGCCGGCCGCACCACGGACGCATCTGCGGGCGGACGGGTCGTGTATCGAGGTGACCCTGTTCGAACGCGTCCTCGATTTTCACGGCCGCTCCGCCGTCCTGACGGCGGTGATCGACGTCACGGAGCGGCGCCGGGCCGAGGCCCGCATCGCCTACATGGCACACTACGACGCCCTGACCGATCTGCCCAACCGTGTCCTGTTCCGGGCCCGGTTGAGCGAGGCCATCGTCCGTTCTCGGCAATCCGGCACCGGAGCCCTGGTGCTCTTCCTCGACCTCGATCACTTCAAGACCGTCAACGACACCCTGGGCCATTCCGCGGGCGATGAGCTCCTGCGCGGTGTGGCCGGGCGGTTGACCGGCTGCCTGGAGGGCGTCGACCTGGTCGCCCGCATGGGGGGCGACGAGTTCGCGATCCTCGTCGAGCGCGACGTCCCGGTCAAAACCCTGGCCGCCTGCCTCATCGAGGCCGTAAGCCGACCCTTCACGATCCAGGGTCAGGAGGTTCGGGTCGGCGTCAGCATCGGCGTGGCGCGCCTGCCGCACGACGGCACCGACCCCGATCGGCTGCTGCGCAACGCCGACCTCGCCCTCTACGGAGCCAAGGGGGCCGGCCGGAACACGCACCATTGCTTCACCGTCGCGATGGAGGCCGCGATCCGGGCCCGCCGAGCCCTGGAGCAGGATCTGCGCGCGGCCTTCGCCGGCGGCGGCCTCGAACTCCACTATCAGCCGGTGCTGCTGGCCGCCTCCGGGCGGCTGATGGGTTTCGAGGCCCTCCTGCGCTGGCGCCACCCCGAGCGCGGCTTCATTGCCCCCGCGGAGTTCATCCCCATGGCCGAGGAGACGGGCCTCATCGTCCCCATCGGTGAATGGATCCTGCGCACGGCCTGCGCCGAGGCGGCGTCCTGGCCCACCTCCCTTCGGGTCGCCGTGAACCTCTCGCCGATCCAGTTCCGGGATCGTGGTCTTCCCGGCATGGTGGGGCGGGCGCTGGCGGAGGCCGGACTCGCGCCGGACCGCCTCGAACTCGAGATCACCGAGACCGTGCTGCTCGCCGAGAACGCGTCCAACCTCGCGGTTCTGCACCAGCTCAGGGCCCTCGGCGTGCGCATCGCCATGGACGATTTCGGCACGGGGTACTCGTCGCTGGGCTACCTGCGGTCTTTCCCCTTCGACCGCATCAAGATCGATCGGTCGTTCGTGAGCGAGATGGAGACCCATTCCGAGGCCGCCGCCATCGTCCGGGCCATCGTCGACCTCGGCGCCAGCCTCGGGATTCTCACGACCGCCGAGGGCATCGAGACGGACGGCCAGTTCCAGCGCCTGCGGGCGGCCGGTTGCGACGAGGTCCAGGGCTTCCTGTTCGGTCGGCCGATGCCGGCCGGCGAGGCCCGCGACATGATGCGGGACGACGCGCCCGGGATGTCCCTGCGGCGCGCGGGCTGAGGGGAGGACGGACGAACGCCGTTCGATCGCTCCGCCAGGCGGAGTTCGATGATCCTCAGGCCTCCGTCCGCTGGGGGGCGGAAGGCATCAGGGGCGCCGCATCCGCGTCGCGCGCCGCGCGCAGGGTCGCGGCCATGGCCTGGATCCGCGCGTGGGGATCGTCGGGCTGGATCACGCCGGCCGACATGACGAGCTTGGCCGCGTCGTCGACGCTCATGGCGATCTCCACGATGTCGGCGCGTGGCAGGTAGAAGAAGAACCCCGTGGTCGGGTTGGGGGCGCAGGGCAGGAACACGCCGACATGGTCGCCGCCGGGCGCCAGGGCGTTCTGCACGTCCGGTGCTGCCGGCGCCGACAGGAACACCACCGACCAGGTGCCCTTCACCGGGAACTCGACGAGGCCCACCGTGCGGAACGAGGTGCCGTTGGCGGAGAACAGCGTCTCGAAGATCTGGCGCAGGCCCTTGTACAGCCCCGAGATCACCGGGGTCCGGGCGAGCAGCACCTCGCCGAACTCGACGACGCTGCGGCCGACGAGGTTGGCCGTGAGGAAGCCGAGCAGGGTCACCGCCACGAAGGCGATGACGAGGCCGAGGCCGGGGATCGAGAACGGCAGGTAATGGTCGGGCAGGTAGCTCGCCGGCACCAGGGGCTTCACCCAGCCGTCGATGAGGCTGATGAACCACCACGTGATGTAGATGGTGATGGCGAGCGGCCCCGAGACGATGATGCCGGTGAGAAAGTAGGTCCGCAGGCGCCCGCGCGCGCTCACCCGGGGGCGGGCGCCGGTGTCGGGTTCGGGGACCGGTGGGATGAGTGTCGCCACGGATGCTCTTTCGGCCGTGGGGAACGGCGCCCGAGGATCGTCGGCCGGCCCCGGCCCCCCTTCCCGTAGAGGTAGCCCCTGCGGGGGCCGGGCTCAAGGCCGGCCCCCAGCCGGGCTCAAGGCCGGCCCCCAGCCGGGCTCAAGGCCGCGGCTCGAGCCCGGCCCGTCCGTTCAGTGCCGGGTCGGGTTTTCCGTCAGGGCATGCGCCAGGAAGAACCGCACCATCTCGGCGCTGGCATCGGGTCCGCGCGGGTCGGTGTAGGACCCGTCCGGGCTTCCGCCGGACCAGGCGTGGCCGGTGCCGTGCAGGAGCCAGTGCTCCAGCACGGCGCGGTCCGCCTCGTCGGTCCGGACCGTGCGGGTGTAGCGGGTGCCGCCCGGCGCCGTTCCCTTCGTCACCGTCGTGCCCAGACCCTCGGCGGGCGTCGCCTGGGCGATCACCCGCTCGCCGTTGACGGGATGGACCGTGCGGTCGCCGTCGCCGTGGAAGACGATGGTGGGGACCGCCGGGCCGTTCCCGCGGGCCTGGACCGCCCCGCCGCCGTTCATGGCCGCGAAGGCGGAGGGCATGTCGCGCGCCGCCCCGCAGGCGAGGCCCGAATGCACCCCCACCGCCGCGAACAGGTCGGGATAGGTCGCCGCCATGATGGCGGCGGCCGCGCCCCCCGCCGACAGGCCGGCGACGTAGACGCGGCTGCCGTCGCCGCCGAACTCGGCCAGGACCGCCCGGGCGATGCCGGCGATGAGGGCCGGCTCGCCGCCCTCGCGCCTCTGGTCGCCGGCGTTGAACCAGTTCCAACACTTCTGCGCGTTGGCCGAGGGCGGCTGCGCCGGATAGGCCACGAGGAAGCCCTGCGCCTCGGCCAGCGCGTTCATCCGGGTGCCGGCGGCGAAATCGTCGGGCGACTGGGTGCAGCCGTGCAGCATCACGATCACCGGCAGGGTCTCGCCCGCCCGGCCGCTGGGCACGTAGACCTTGTAGTCGCGGGCGCCATGGGCACCGGTGAAGCGGCGCGTCTCGAAGCGGGCGCCCTCGGGCACCGGCGTCGCGGCGGGCGTCCGGCCGAGACCTTGACCAAATCCTTGTCCCAGCCCCC
This sequence comes from Methylobacterium sp. WL69, assembly GCF_008039485.1. Classification (NCBI taxonomy): domain Bacteria; kingdom Pseudomonadati; phylum Pseudomonadota; class Alphaproteobacteria; order Hyphomicrobiales; family Methylobacteriaceae; genus Methylobacterium; species Methylobacterium sp. WL69. The sequence continues at coordinate 7,645 of NZ_VRUZ01000129.1, forward strand.
CGCCGAGCCCTTCGAGGTTCGGCATCGCCGCCGCCAGACCACCGGCCTTGGTGAAGCGCTCGGACATGGCGCGCAGGGCCTGCGCGACGTCGGGCATCGCCGCCTGCGCGGGGGCCTCCGAAGCGGCCTCCCCGGAGACCCGAGCCCCCGGCGCCGTCCAGGCCCCGGTGGCGTCCGCCGGGGCCACCATGTCGAGGATGGGGCGCGGCGCGCCCTTCGGCGCATCCGCCTCGGGCACCGGCCTGCCCTGGAGCAGGGCCATCGCCTCGGACAGCCGCCCGGCCTGGGTGAGGCGGGTGACGGCGGCCATGTCGATGGACGGGAAGTGGGTTGCGTTGAACGGGGCCATGGATCGGGAATCCTTGTGAGCGGTGAAATCAGGCGATGCGGTCGGCGAGCGCCGCCTTCACGGCGGGGCTCGCCTGGAAGGCGCCGAGCACCTGCACGGAGGCGATGGCCGCGCGGGCGAGGTCGGGGCTGACGTCGGCGGCGATGCTGGCGAGGCCGAGCACCTGGATGTGGAGCGGCGTCCCGGCGTCGCGGGCCGCCTCCAGGGCGGCACGGCTGTAATGCGAGAGGCCGAGTTCGAGGCCCTTGCGCGCCACGGACTGGCGCACGGCCTCGCCCTGGCGTTCGAGCTGGTTGCGCACGGCGGTGCGGATGAAGTCGGCCCGGTTGGCGAAGAAGCCGTCGCGGACCATCAGGTCGATGTGCCCGAGATCGACGAAGCCGAGATTGACCGTGACCTTCTCGCTGTCGGGCAGCTTCGGCCGCAGGGCGTGAACGTTGTCTTCCATCTCTCAAACCCCCTCAGACCATCCGGTTGGATGGTCTAGAGATGGCGACGGGATGGAAAAGCGCAAGGGCCAGCCTGCGGCCGCCGCTGGCGGGACCGTGTTTCAGCGCTGGTCGGTGGGGGAGCGGGCTGTCGCCCGGGCGGTTACTCGACGGTGACGGATTTCGCGAGGTTGCGCGGCTGGTCCACGTCTTTCCCCATGAACACGGCCGTGTGGTAGGCGATGAGCTGGATCGGCACGGCGTAGACGATGGGGGCCACCACCGGGTCGCAGTCGGGCATGGTCACCGTCGCCAGGGTCTCGAGGCCCGCCGCCGCGGCACCCTTGGCGTCGCCGATGAGGATGATGCGCCCGCCGCGGGCGGCCACCTCCTGCATGTTCGACACGGTCTTCTCGAAGATGGCGTCGTGGGGCGCGATGACGATGACCGGAACGCTCTCGTCGATGAGGGCGATGGGGCCGTGCTTGAGTTCGCCCGCCGCATACCCTTCGGCGTGGATGTAGCTGATTTCTTTGAGCTTCAGGGCGCCTTCCAGGGCCATCGGGTAGCTGGTGCCGCGCCCCAGATAGAGCACGTCGCGGGCCTTCGACACCTCGCGGGCCAGGATCTCGATCTCGCCCTCGCGCTTGGTCGCCTCGGCCATCA
>NZ_VRUZ01000012.1:0-75581 GCF_008039485.1 Methylobacterium sp. WL69
GATCTCCAGCTTCTCGGGGGCCGGGTACCTCATGCCTCGTCGCCCCCAGCCCCGCTCATGCTTTTTTTAAGCAGACGGTTCTCCAGGACAAGATCAGCTACGACCTCTTTGAGCGCCCCCGTCTCGCGGCGCAGATCCCGCACCTCGTCCGCCGTTGCCGCACGAGCCGTGTCGCCGGACAGGCGCTTCTTGCCAGCCTCCAGGAACTCCTTGGACCAGCCGTAGTACATCGAGGCGGCGATCCCCTCACGTCGACACAACTCGGCGATGCTGTCCTCGCCACGCAAGCCTTCGAGCACCACGCGGATCTTCTCCTCGGAGGAGAACTGCCGACGTGTGGCCCGACGGATGTCCTTGATCACCGCTTCTGCCGGCTTCTTGGCCGGTCCGGATGTCTGCTTCATCTTCGCTCCTCAGGGGCTACGATGAACCAGCCATCCTCCGTTCGTGAAGACCCTCATTCTGTCCCACAGGTGCTGACGTCGGACACCGAAGCGGACGGGGTCACCTGTTGAATCGCTCAGGAAAGTAAGAACGAGGCTTTATCGTCTCCTGCATGGGGGCGTTTCAACAGCCTGTACAAATCGCTGCGCGGATGGCGCGGCTCAGACGCATGTCGGCCGTCGCTCAGTGCAGCGAGGTACCAAGGCGCTGATCCACGGGCGCGCCCAGCGGCTTGGTGGTTCCATTGGCAGCCACGTGTTGGAACAGGGTCGTTGCCGTGGGAAGGAAGGTGCACGCGGATGGAACGGCCGCCTCCGGTGTGCGGGCCATGGCGAAGGGCGCTGAGCTCGTCAGGATTAGCGCGACGACGACGGGGCGAAGGATGGTGAGCATGGCGGGTCTCCAAGTACCGATGCTTGGAATTCGTGGCCCACCACGATGCGTTACCTGATCGACGGCCGCTTCGTGTGATCCCGCACCGTCATTATGCCCGCCCTGAGAGGGTGAGGACGGTGGCGTGCCGGCGAAACATCGCGTTCTCCACGTTTCCACCGCGTTCCGGCGTCATGCGTTCCCCGACACGATGCCCGAGATCCGAATGCCGAGACTCTCGGGACCACGCAGGGAGGCTCCAGGCCTGTAGGGCGGCGGGTCGACCATGAGCCGAGGGGCGACAAGGCGGCGGCAGAGTGCGACCAGGGCGATCTCCGCTTCGATTCGCGCAAGTGGGGCCCCCATGCAGTAGTGCAACCCGCCGCCGAAACCGAAATGCTGATTGTCGTCCCGATCCGGGTCGAAACGATCCGGATCGTCGAAGCGGGCCGGGTCGCGGTTCGCGGCAGCGAAGAGCAGGATGACCGGCGCGCCCTTCGGAATGGTTCGGCCGGCAATCTCGATGGCCCCGAGGGCTTTGCGGGTCCGGAAATGCACGGGCGGCTCGTAGCGGAGCAGCTCCTCGATCACGCGCGGCGCCCGCTCTGGATCGACGCGCAGGCGCTCCAACTCCCCGGGATGGCGCAGCAGGGTCAGCATGCCGTTGGTGATCAGGTTCACCGTGGTCTCGTGGCCCGCCACCAGCAGCAGGATCGCCGTCGAGATCAGGTCGAAATCGCCCATCACGGCCTTGCCATCGGGGCCCGGCGCGGCAAGGGCGCCGAGCAGGTCGGCGGTCGGGCGTCGGCGCTTCTCGCGGATCAGGGCGCGCATGTAGGCGGAGATCGCGTCGAAGGCCGCGACCGTCCGGTGCCGGCCGGCTTCGTCGTGGCGGGCATCGGGCTCGAGGGCGGTGGCAAGCTGCGTCGCCCAGGCCTGGAACTGCGGCTCGTCCGCCTCCGGCACGCCGAGCAGGTCGCAGATCACCGAGACCGGGAGCGGATAGGACAGGTCCTCGACGAGGCAGACTTCCTCGCGTCCGGCACAGGCGTCGATGAGGGCGTCCACGTCCCGCACCACGCGCTGCCGCAGCGCCTGCACCCGCGCCACCGAGAACTCGCGCATCACGGCATGCCGCAGGGTGTCGTGGTCGGGCGGGTCGCGGAAGATCAGAGGGCGGTGAGCCGTGGCGATCCGGTCCTTGATCGGATTGAGGAGCCAATCCTTGAGCGGGTTGCCGGTGCGCGGGCGGCGGGAGGGCGGCAGGTCCTCGGAGCTGAGGCGCGGGTCGAAGATCAGGCTGCGGATCGCCGCATGCGTGCTCACCACCACGCTGCCGTCGCGCTGGCGCGCCACCGGGTTCTCGCGAAGCCGCGCGTAGATCGGGTAGGGATCGGCCCGGTTGGCGGGGTCTAGGACCTCGGAAAACAGCGTGTCCTCAGCCATGGCGAGCCTCAATGGGGGTGGACGCGGCGCGCGGTGGCGGAAAGCCCGGTGGCATGGCGAGGAAGCCACCCTGGTCGCTCGCCTCGCGGATCGGCGGAAACGCCTGGCCGGCCGTGATCGCCTCGGCATAGGCGGGGAGCCAGCGCGCCTGATCGAACGACACGGCCGCGATGCTGCGTCCGGCGCGGCCATAGACGGCGAGGAAGCGCCGCGACGCGCGCGAGCCCTGCACGATCGCGACGGCGTCGGCGCCCTCGCTCAGGCCCACGGCCTTGATGTTGATCCCGAACTGGCTCGACCAGAAGGCCGGCAGGTGGTGGTAGGGCTGCTGGTCCTCGGCCGGCGCCAGCATGTTGCGTGCGGCGTGCGCGGCCTGCGCGACGGCGTTACCCCAATGCTCCACCGACATCAGCCGGCCGCCGTAGAGGGGGTTCGGCCAGCGCGCGACGTCCCCGGCGGCGGAGATGTCCGGGCACGGCGTCCCATCGGCGCCGAGCGCCCGGCAGGCACCGTCGCAGGTCACACCGCCGGAATCGGCCAACAGGTCCGCGCCCGAGAGCCAGTCCGTGGCGCGCGTCGCGCCGAGGGCCACGATCACGAGATCGGCTTCGACCGCGCGCCCGTCCGCGAGATGGGCGCGAACCACCCGGCCCGAGGCGTCGCCCTCGAAGCGGAGTACCTTTGCGCCCCCATGAAAGCTAACGCCGGCATCCCGCAAGCACTCGGCGATCACGCCGCCGATCCAGGTGCCCAGCGAGCGGGCGAGCGGCGTCGGGTTGGGATCGACCAGCGTGACGGGCAGTCCGAGATCGCGGCAGCAGGAGGCCGCCTCGCAGCCGATCAGGCCGGCGCCGACGATGAGGACGCGGGCGGGCCCCTCGGCCAACGCGGTGCGCAGGCGGGTGGCATCATCCTGGCCGCGTAGGGTGAAGATCCCGGCGAGCCCACCGCCCGAGGCGGCGGGCCAGGGGCGCGCCTGCGCGCCGGTGGCCACGAGGAGGCGCTCGTAGGCGAGCCCCGTGCCGTCCGCGAGGGTGATCGAGCGTGCAACCCGGTCGAGGGCGACCGCCGCATGACCCAGCCGCCAGTGGGCATCGAGGGTGACCAGTTCCGGCAGCGCGGTGGCATCCGCCGCCAGTTCGCCCGATAGCACGTGCTTCGACAGGGGCGGTCGGTCGTAGGGGCGATGCGGTTCGTCGCCTACGATCGTGAGCCGGCCGGCGTAGCCGTGGCGGCGCAGGGCCTCCGCGCCCCGAAGGCCGGCGAGCGACGCGCCGACCACGACGATCCCGGCCGCTTCCCCGGCGCTCACGGGGTTTCTCCACGATCGGCCTGGAGGCTGATGGCACGGACGGGGCAGGCCTGGACGGCCCGCTCGATCTCACCCCGCCGCGCGCGCGGTGGTGCGGGATCGTAGAACAGGATCTCGTGGCCCCGGACCTCGAAGGCACTGGGGGCCGCGTAGCAGCACTGGGCGTAGCCCTGACACCGGTTGAGGTCGACCACCACGCGGAGCGGCGCGGCCATGCCAGGAACGGGTTCGTTGGGGTCGGTCATGACGGTCCCTCGCCGATGGTCAGAGGCCGCGGAACGAATCGGCCGGATCGTCCGCCTGCGGCATCAGGTTGGCGACAGACGCCAGGGGCAGGCCGGTGACGGCGGCGAGCACGAGCGTGGCGACGAACGCCAGCGCTTGCCCGCCGTCGCGGTCCCGGCGGTTCCAGGGCGCCGTCGGTCTCGCTCGGACCCAGTCACGGCCGAAGATCGGGATGGCGGTCATGCGGCGATCCCCCGGATGCCGGCGCGGGTGCGAACCGCATCGTCGATGCCGGCCAGCACCACCGACCCGGCGTCCAGCCCAGCGAAGGCGCGCGCCAGGGATGCGGCACGTGCGCGGTAACGGGATTGGGCCAGCACCGTATCGATCGCCTCCCGCAGCGCCGGGATCGCCGGCGTGTTGGTCGCCAGATTGATCCCCGCGCCCGACCAGCCGATGCGCGCGCCGATCTCCGCCTTGTCCTCCGTCAGCCCGGCCGAGACGATCGGCACGCCGGCCGCGAGGGCCTGCGAGACGCTGCCGTACCCGCCATTCGTCACGAGCAGGGAAACCTCCGGCAGCATCGCGTCGAAGGGCAGGAACGGTGACACCCGGGCATTCGCCGGCAGGGCTCCGCGCAGGGCCGCGACGGGGCGCCCGCCCGTGGTCGCCACCACGAGCAGATCGTTGCGGTCCGCCAGGGCCACGAGGGTCGGCTCGATCAGTTCGCCGAATTCGGCATTCGCGAGGGTGCCCTGCGTGACCAGAACGACGGGCTTGGCCCTGTCGCGCGCCTGCCACCAATCCGGGAGCGCGACCTGGGCGCTCAGTGCCGGCAGCAGGCCGGTGAAGCGGAGGTTGGGCGGCAGCCTCCCGAAATCGTACTCGAAGTCGGGTACGGTCGGCTGGAGGAACAGGTCCGGCAGGACGGCGATGGAATGCGGGAGCGCCGCCGGCAGGGGCGGCACTCCGAGCCGCGCCAGCTGCGCATCCGCGTAGGCGCGCACGGGATCGACGAAGGCGGCATCCATGCCGGCCTTCAGGACCGCGTAATGAGCGCGCTCCGCCGCATTGCGGGCCGGCGGTAGGCCGAGGCCGACCGGCGCATCGTCGGGTCGGTTGAGGAACAGGAAGCTGACGTTGAGCACCACGATGGGCGGACGCGGCCGGGAGTCCAGCAGCAGGGGCAGCACGCCGAGGAACAGGCTGCCCGCGACGATTACGTCGGGCCGCTCCGCCTGGACGAGCCGGCTCAGGGCCTCGGCTTGGACCGGGATCGGGTCGATGAAGCGCCGCGCGAATTCACGCCGATAACGCTCGGGGCCGGCCGGCAGGCCGGTCTCGCGAAACTCCGCGGCATGGCCGTCATCGTAGGCTGAGAAGCGCAGGCCCGCGGCCTCGATCTTCCCTCGGAAACGCTCGGCGGTCGTCATGACGACGCTGTCGCCGCGTGCGGCCAGGAGCCGGCCGAGGGCGAGCAGCGGATTGATGTGCCCGGTCAGGGCCGTGGCGGCGATCAGCACCTTCATGGCTGGACGTCCTCGATGCGACGGTTGCGATGCAAGGTAATCGCTGCGGTGCACCCCATGGTTACGGGCCGCGGCCGCGGCCGGGTGCGCCTGCACACCGGGCATGGCCTGCCCAAACTCATATCCGACGCAGGCCGTCGCCCTCCGCCCATGCGCGCAAGCGGCCCTGCGCGATCGCCTCCTTCGTATGGCGATAGCCGATCTCCGCGATGGCCTCGAAGCTCGACCAGGCCCGCAGGTCGATGCCGGCCAGCGGCGGCTTGAGCAGGGCGGCGGCGTGGCCGACGGCCATCGTCGCCTGCGCATCGCTCGACACCGTCGCCGCCCGGAGCAGCAGGGGCGCGATGCCCGGCATGGCGTCCGGCACGCCGAGCATCCGCCGGATCATGCGCCCGCGCCAGGACCGCGTCGGCATATCCCCGAAGGCGCGGTCGCTGCCGACATCGATGGCGAGCACCGGTCCCCGTTCCAGGCCGGCCATCACGTCGGCCGGCAAGTTGTTCATCATGCCCCCGTCCACCAGGACGCCGTCGTCGGTGCAGACCGGCGGGAGCAGGCCCGGGATCGCGATGCTGGCGCGCAGGGCGCCCGGTAGGTCGCCGCTGCGGTGGACCATCGCGGTGCCGGTCGTCAGGTTCGAGGAGACGCAGAGGAAGGGGAGCCAGAGATCCTCGATCCGGGCGCCGCCGAACCAGGCGGCGAGACCCGCATCGACCTTCGCCCCGCGTGTCAGCGCGTGGTAGGGCAGCGTGTAGTCGTTGAGGGGATTGTTGCCGACGAAGAACGCGACCGTCCGTGCGCGGATGTGGTCGACTCCGAGGCCCATGGCGAGGCTGGCCGCGACCACCGCGCCCATGCTGGTGCCGCCGACGAAGTCGGGGGCGCAACCGGCCTCCTCCAGGGCCTGCAGCACCCCGAGATGGGCAAGGCCGCGCGCGCCGCCGCCGCCGAGGACGAGGCCCCGGGCCGAGCCGCTCGCGAGACGCGCGAGCCGCCCGAGATCGTTCGTATGGCCGGCCCGCACCGGGATGCGCAGGGCGGCGGGCAAGGCCGCGACGTCGGGATGGAGGGGGTGGGGCAGAACCGCATCCGCGTCCTGCGGGACGACGAGATCTATCCGGATACAATCCGATCGCAGGCTCCCGAGCCAGGCGGCGGCCCCGGCGCGGGCCGGCCGGCCAGGCTCGGCGAGCAGTAGGACGTGGTCCGCGTGGCGCAGGCAGAGCCGGCACCACGGGCAACCGACCTCGTGGGCCACGAAGATCGTGCGGGCGTGGCGGGTCTCGTAGTCGTGGAACCAGGTCTCGTCCGCGCCCTCCGGCCAGCGTGTCAGGCAGCCGGTGCGGCCCGGCAGGGTGGCGTCGAAGGCGGCCGCCAGGGCGTCCCCGAATGCCGCCGCATCGAGCCCTTCGGTGACCGCGAGCACGGCGAAGCTGCGCGGCCTGTGCCGCACCGCCTCGCCCTCCTGGCCGGCCCGGATGCGCTCGGTGAGTGCCTGCGCGAAGTAGAGCAGCATCCGGGGATGATCCGCGACCACCGCCTCGAAATCCGCGCGGGCCAGCCGCAGCAGGCTGGAATCCCGCAGGGCCGTGGCGGTGGCGGATCGGGGGGCCGGCGAGAGCAGCGCCATCTCGCCAAAGCTCTCGGGCGGGCTCAGCCGGGCGATCCGGCGCAGCGGCCCCCTGGCACCTTCGGCCGAGATCCCAATGGCGCCGGAGACCAGGGTGTAGAGCGCGTCCCCGGCCTCGCCTTGCGCGAACAGCGTGGTTCCCCCGGCCACCGCTACCGGAACCATGCGAGCCCGCACCGCAGCGGCGGCCTCCGGGTCCAGACCGGCCAGGAACGGGATGTCGGGTTCGGTCATGGCTGCCGCTTGAGCATGGCGGCGGCCCGGGCATATCCGCCGTCGGCGCCATCGACGAAATGGACATGGTCGTCGCGCAGCACGGAGGGCGTGATGCAAGTTACCACCGCGGCCTCCTGGCGGTGCAGGCCGTACCGCACCAGCCCTGCCGTCTGTGCAGTGGCGAGCCGTGCCTCGATCCGATCCGCCGTCGCGACCGGACAGGTCACGGTCAGGCGGAGCCCGTCCTCGTATTTCCGGAAGTCGGCATTGGCGGCCAGCCGCCGTCGATAGCGGCGCGGCGAGAAGCGGCCGAAGGGCACGCCGAGGCGGAACAACGCGAAGGTCGCGCTGCGCGACAGGAACAGGCTCGCCAGGCGAAGCCAGCGCGACCCCGCCAACGGATCTTGTCCGCATGCGTCCTCCCGAAGGCCCGACCAGGGCGGCCGCATCGTGGGACCGGAATCCGGCATGGGGCGCCCCATGCCGGGGCTTGCCTCGACGACGGCCAGAACTTCGCCGAGGCTCGCCATCACGGCGCCCCGGTCGGCGCCCGCCTCGGGCAGGACGATGAGGGAGAGAACCAGGCCACCGCCGGCCGGTACTGCCTCGAACCGGCAGGACAGGCCGGTGAGGTCGGGCTTCGCGCCACTTGCGGCCGCCGGGATCGCATGGAGCCCACCCTTCAGCGCAGCCTCCGCGTAGGCGAGGCCGCCGCCGGAGAACATCGCGTAATCGACCCTGGGAGAGGCGGCGTAGCGCGCGATCCGAAGGTCGTGTCCGGCGGCCCGCACCGCCGAGACCGGCATCAGCCCGGCCCGCAAGGTGAGGTCGAGCGTCTCGCCGACCCAGGTCACCGTCGCGGCCAGAACCGCCGCGACCGTCTGACGATGCTCGGGTGAGACCAGCAGGGTCGCACCGTCGCCCCCGAAGACGAACGGCGTGTCGGCCTCCGGCAGGGCGTTGCGCACGCCCGCGATCAGGGCGGCCCCGGCGATGTTCACGGACCGGTAGCGCCCCTCCTCGATCGCGCGGGTGGACATCACCACGTCGCAGAGGGCGATCCACCATGTGTCCGGCACCGGAACGTAGAAGGCTTCATCGAGCACGTCCGAGAACCGCGTCAGGCGCGGAACGGCGGCGTAGCGGAACGGGAGCGGGGCGAAGGTTTCCTCAGGCTCCATCGGCAGACCACGGGGCATGGCGGAAGCGGATACGCCGTCGGGGCGGACTTGCTGCGCAGGCATCGCCGAGCATCCCTTCTCCTCCGATGGCGATCGCCCCCTCCGGAGACCTTCGCAGGGCGAGACCTTCGCAGGGCGAGCGTGCGTCCCTGACGAGGTTTCGCTGACCGGCCCGTCACGGTTACATGGAAATCGGAAGTTCCACCCGCGTGTCGCGCGCGGCAGACGGAGATCCGCCGCCCGGACGCGATTTGGTCAGCTTCGCTCAAATGCGTCGTCGAGAACAGCGTTACGGTCCTTTGACATCAGGACTTCGGCGAACCGGGCCCTGCGACCCGTACAGACCCGCCGATAGACTGTAACCGGGCGTCGCCCGCGACGAATGACGGATATCCCGCCTCGTCACGGAGTACGCCATGTCGTCCCGCCTCACGTCTCTTCTCCTCGCCCTGACGTCGGTTATGCTCGTGTCCGGGCCGGTGCTTGCCCGGCCCGTGGTGGTGGAACTGTTCACGTCGCAAGGGTGCTCGTCCTGCCCGCCGGCGGAAGCGCTGCTCGGTGAGTTGGCCGGTCGCGACGACCTTCTGGCACTGGGATTCCACGTCACCTACTGGGACGATCTCGGCTGGAAGGACACCGCCTCCTTCGCGGGCGCGACCGAGCGGCAGGCGACCTATGCGGGGCATCTCGGCGAGGGAAATTTCACGCCGCAGCTCGTGATCGACGGCCGCAGGAGCGTGGTGGGATCGCGCCGTGCGGAGGCCGCCTCGGCCGTCGCGGCGGCCCGGGCCGAGGTGAGCACCGGAACCGAGATCGCGATCGCGCGCCGAAACGGCCGCATCGCCGTGACGGTCGGGTCCGGCAAGGGCAGCGCCCGGGTGATCCTCGTCGGCTTCGACCGGTCCCTGCGCACCCCCGTGGCCCGGGGCGAGAATAGCGGACGGACCCTCGTGCAGGCCAATGTCGTGCGCTCGCTGCGCAGTCTCGGCACCTGGTCGGGCGAGCCCATGCAGTTCAGCGAGGCGTTGCCGGCCGGGCAGGATGCCGCCGTGATCGTGCAGCAATCGGACGGCCGCATCCTCGGAGCCGCACGCCTCTCGCCAGGGGCTTGAGACATGCCACTTTGGAACGACGAGCCAAGTCCTGGCGCCTTGCGTCATACCCGCCTGATCGACGCGCTGGCCCGCGGCCTCGTTCCCGTCCGGCGCCTGCGCTCACCGCTCCGGCGGATGCTCGGCTGGCTGCTGGTCGTCGCTCTCCCCGGCGCCGGCCTCGCGGCGGTCGCCGACCTGAAGGGGGCACTTTCACGCCACGCTGGCGAGCCAGACCTCGTCCTGGCAGCCGTCGGATCGATTGCCACCGCCGTCACCGCGGCGGCGGCCGCGATCCTCGCGACGCTGCCCGACCGTGATCCGCGCTGGGCCCTTTTACCCGCGCCGAGCCTCGCGCTCTGGATCGGGGCGAGTGTCTCCGGCGCAGGCGCGGAGCATGGAGCGCTGATCGCCCTGTCGGAAGCCTGCGCCTGCGTCGGATTCATCCTGGGGCTCGGCGTTCCCTTCGCGCTGCTTCTCGCCGCGATCCTGAAGGGCGGCTACGCCCTCCATCCATCCTTGAGCGGCGGCCTCGCGGGTCTGGCGGCGGCCTCCGCCGCGGCGTCGATCCTGGGCCTGTTCCACCCCTTCGCCATGGCGCTGAATGACCTCGCCCTGCACGCGCTCGCGGTGGCGCTGCTCTCCGGAGCCGGGGCCGGGTTCGGCCGGCGCCTGCTTCGCGCGAGTGCCTGAGGATGGTCCCGATCGCTCCCGTCCGGCGCAGTCTGCTCGCCTGCTTCGCGCCGCTCTTCCTTCTCGGAGCTTTCCCCGCGCAGGCGGCATCCACCGCGTGGTTCGGCGACGACCGAGCGGCGGTGCGGCTCGTGACGGCCACGGACGCCGTGGACAACAGATCGCCCGTCGAAGCGGGCCTCGAGTTTCGGTTCGGTGAGGGCTGGCACGGGGCGTGGCGCAGCCCCGGCGATGCCGGCTTGGCCCCGACCTTCGACTGGAGCGGATCGGACGGGCTCGTGCTCGAATCCATCGCCTGGCCCGCACCGCGACGCCTCACCGTCGGCGACCTCCAGACGTTCGTGTACGAATCCGGCGTCGTCCTGCCCCTTCGCTTCACACGGCGTGGCGACGGGGCCGCGCATCTGCGCCTGCGCCTCGTGCACGCGGTCTGCGGTGAGGTCTGCGTGCCCTATCGCGCGACCCTCGAACTCGCGCTGCCGGCGGTACCGGATCGCCCCTCGGCGGAGGCGGGACTGATCGATGCCGCCCGCGCGCGCGTTCCCGGGCCGCCCGAGGCTGCGGGCTTCGCCCTCGTCGGGCAGGCCCGCGAGGGACCGCCGGACGATCGGCGCCTGGTCCTGCGGGTGACCAGCGAAGGCAGCGCCTTCATGGCGCCGGACGTGTTCGTCGAGGGTCCGAAGGGGGCCGTGACCGCCCCTCCGGAAATCGCCCTGGCCGACGGTGGCCGTGCGGCCCGGCTCGCCCTGAGCCTGCCCCCGGACGCCGCGGATAGCGCGCTGCGCATCACCCTGGTCGATGGCCTGCACAGCGCCGAAGTCACGCTCCCGGCCACGGCCGGCACCGGCTTGGGTGCGTGGCTCGCCATCCTGGCGACGGCCCTGCTCGGCGGTCTCGTCCTCAATGCGATGCCCTGCGTCCTGCCGGTCCTATCCCTGAAGGCCTTCGCGTTGACGCGGGCAGCCGGAGCACAGCAGGGGAGCGTCCGGGCCGAACTGCTCGCGACGGCGGCGGGCATCCTCGCGTCCGTCCTCGCCATCGCCCTGTTTCTGATCGCCGTGAAGGCCTCGGGGGCCAGCGTCGGCTGGGGCATCCAGTTCCAGGCACCGTGGTTTCTCGCCGGCATGGCCCTGCTCACGGCGCTGTTCGCCGCGAGCCTGTTTTCGTGGGTGACCCTCGGACTGCCCCGCCCGCTGGCCGCCCTCGGATCCCTGCGCGGGTCCGGGCTCCTGTCGGAGGCCTTCCTCACCGGCGCCTTCGCCACCCTGCTGGCCACGCCCTGCTCGGCACCGTTCGTCGGAAGCGCGGTGGGCTTCGCGCTGACCCGGGGACATTTCGAGATCCTGACGGTCTTCGCTGCGCTCGGCCTCGGAATGGCGCTCCCCTTCGTGCTTCTTGCGCTGAGACCCGGATGGACGCGCCTGCTGCCGCGACCCGGCCCCTGGATGATCCGGCTACGAAGCGGGTTCGGCCTTCTTCTCCTCGGAACGACCGTATGGCTCCTGACGGTCTTCGCCGCGGTGGCCGGCATCCCTCGGGCGATGGGGTTGGCGGGCATCCTGGCCCTTCTGCTCGGCTGGCTCGCCCTGAGCCGACGGCAGCGCGTTCCCGATCGTCGCCGAAGCCTGGTCACAGCGGCCCTCGTCCTCGCGCTCGTCTCGGTGACGGTGTGGCCGCGCAGCTCCGGAAGGACCCCGGTGGCTCAGGTGGAGGACGGACCCTGGCGCGCCTTCGCCCCCGAGGCGATCCCCGCCCTGGTGGCGGAGGGCAAGGTCGTCGTCGTCGACGTGACGGCGTCCTGGTGCCTGACCTGCCGGATCAACGACGTCACCACCCTCGATCGCGCGGAGAACCGCGCGCGCCTGTCGGCGCCCGATGCGGTCGCGATGCGGGCGGACTGGACCCAGGCAGACCCGGCCATCCTCGCCTTCCTGCGCCGCTTCGGACGCTTCGGGATCCCGCTCGTGGCCGTCTACGGGCCCGGCCTGCCGCGCGGCAAGGCGCTGCCGGAACTTCTGACGCCGGCAACGCTACGGGCCGCCATCGAGCGAGCGGAGCGCGAGAGCCCAGACAAGATCACGACGGATTTTTCGCCCTGACCTGTAACCGTCGTCGGCACCCCTTCGAAAGACAATCCAGTACCGCCAAGATTTTCGGTACACCCCAGAAGGATCGCCTCACATGAGCACTCTCTTCCGCGTCGCCGCCGCTCTCGTCCTCGCCACCGCCGTCTCCGGTGCTCCGGCTTATGCCGTCGATTCCATGGCCAAGGACGGGATGGCTAAGGACAGCATGTCGAAAGACTCCATGGCCAAGGACGGGATGAAGAAGGACGGGATGAGCAAGGATTCCATGGCCAAGGACGGCATGGCCAAGGACTCGATGGGTAAGGATTCGATGGGCAAGGACGGCATGGCCAAGGACGGCATGGCCAAGGACTCGATGAAGAAGTAAGTTCGGCCTCATGCGGACGGTGCGGGTCGGCCATTCGGGCCGCCCGTTCCTCATGCCGGGTTCTTCCCAGCTCTCCCCGCAGCGTCCGGAATCCCCGATCCCATGCCCGTTCGATCAGCGGCCTTGTCCGGCGAGGCAGCCCTGTCCGCCGCGATGCAGGCGGCGCAGGTCGGCGATGCCGCCGCTTACCGGGCACTCCTGCGCGATTGCCTGCCGGTGATCTCCGCGATGGCACGGGCCAAGGGGGTTCAGGGAGCGGCGCTCGACGACGTGGTGCAGGACACCCTGCTCACCCTTCATCGCGCGCGGGCGACCTACGATCCGGCCCGGCCGTTCCTGCCGTGGTTGCGCGCCATCACGCAGCGGCGGGCGATCGACGCGTTGCGCCGCAAGGGGCGTCGTCCGCAGGAAGTCCACGAGCCGCTCGCCTATGAGGCGCGTGCCGACGACGGCCCTGGGCCGGGTGACGACCTGGCGCGTCGCGAGCGTGCAGCGATCCTCGCTGCGGCCGTCGCGCATCTCCCCGAAGGACAGCGGGAGGCGATCGAGCACATCGCCCTGCGCGAATTGTCCCTCGACGAGACCTCGACGCTCACCGGGCGGACCAAGGGGGCGCTCAAAGTCAACTTCCACCGTGGTCTCAAGGCCCTCCGCGTATCGCTCTCATCCCGCAAGGAAGACACGGATGTCTGATCCGGCCACCCAGGACCCGTCCAGCCGAGACCTTTCCACCCACGATCTCGTCGAGGATCTGGCCCGGTCGCTGACGCCGGTCCGCCGGCTCCCGGGCCCGGGGCGCCGGACCCTGGTCTGGTCCGGCGCGGTGCTCACGGTGGGCCTCCTCCTCGTGCCGATGTCCGACGTCTCGGGATTGCGGGCGCGTCTTGGTGTGCCGGACCTGCACTGGGCGGCCCTCGGGGCGATCCTCACGGCCATCGCGGCTGCGCTGGCGGCCTTCCAGAGCAGCGTGCCCGGCCGAAGCGCGGCCTGGTCATGGCTGCCGCTCCCCCCGCTCGTCCTCTGGCTCGGCGCCAGTGGCCTCGGCTGCCTTCGTGGTTGGCTCGCGCCGGCCGCCAACCTCGCCGAGCCGGAGGAGATGAGGGGCTGCTTCGTGTTCCTGATGGGAGTCTCGCTGCCGCTGTCCGTCCTGCTGGTGCTGATGCTGCGGCAAGCCTGCCCGCTCCGCCCCAATCTCACGGGGGCCCTCGGGGGACTCGCCGCAGCCGCGGCGGCCGCGGCCCTGCTTGTGCCGTTCCATCCGCACGACGCCACCGCGACGGACCTGCTGGTCCACCTCGTCGCCGTCCTCGTCGTTGTCGGCCTGAACGGTCTTTTCGGCGGCCGCCTCCTCGACAGAAATGCCGGACCGCGAGGCCGGCCTGTAACCGGCTCGATCCGCAAGGCGAATGACTGACCAGAGCCTCCGGCAAGGAGCCCGGCATCAAGGAACTCGGCACCATGGACCGCAGACAGATCCTCACCGCCGGCGTCTCGGCACTCGGCATCCTGACATTCCTTCGTGCCGCCGGAGGGTCCCTGGTCGGCGGCCCCGCTGCGGCCGAAACCTTCGCCGTCGCGAAGAGCGAGGCCGCTTGGCGGGCGCAGCTCGGGTCCGACGGCTACGCGGTCCTGCGCCGGCACGGCACCGAGCGCGCCGGCTCGAGCCCACTCAACGCCGAGAAGCGCGCCGGTCGTTTCGCCTGCGCCGGGTGCGACCAGCCGCTATTCGCCTCCAGCGCGAAGTTCGAGAGCGGAACCGGCTGGCCGAGCTTCACCGCCCCCCTCGCGGAGGCCGTGGGGACGACGACGGATTCCAGCCTGGGGATGAGCCGGACGGAGGTGCATTGCCGCCGCTGCGGCGGGCATCTCGGCCACGTCTTCGCCGACGGACCCGCCCCCACGGGACTTCGCTACTGCATGAACGGCGTCGCGCTGCGCTTCGAGCCCGCCTGACCGATCGCGTCTTTACCGTCCCGCAAAGGACCACCCCAAAGGACCACCCCCATGTCCCAGACCGTTAAGCCCGCGACCGTTCCCCCGTATCGCTCGCGCCTGACGGGGGCTTTCGGCGGCGGTGTCCTGGCCCTGTTCGGCCTCGTCCTCTCCATGACGATCGAACGGGCCGGCGCCGAGGAAGCGAGCCGGCGCCTGCCGGCCGCCGCGACACCGGCGCGTGAACCCGCCCGGCTTCAGAGCGCGGTGTTCGCCGGTGGATGCTTCTGGGGCGTGCAGGGGGTGTTCCAGAACGTCCGCGGCGTCACCCAGGCGGTTTCGGGCTATGCCGGCGGAGACGGAGCAAGCGCGAACTACCAGGCCGTCTCCAGCGGGCGTACGCGACACGCCGAGGCGGTCCGGGTGACCTACGATCCACGCGTGGTCTCCTACGACACGTTGCTCCGGGTCTTCTTCTCCGTCGCCCTCGATCCGACGCTGGTCGATCGGCAGGGGCCGGATCATGGCCCGCAATACCGCTCGGCCCTGTTCCCGGGCAATGCCGAGCAGGGCGCCGTGGCCCGCGCCTACATTGCGCAACTCGACGCCTCCGGAGGCTACGGTGCGCCGGTCGCCACCCGGATCGAACTCGGTGCTCCGTTCTACCCGGCCGAGGCCTACCACCAGGACTTCATGGTCCTGCATCCCGCACACCCGTACATCGTCGCCAACGACGCCATGAAGGTGCGCGACCTGAAACGCTTCTTTCCCGAATTCGCCGCGCCGGCTCCGGCCCTCGTCGGACACGACCCCGCCTGACGCGATCCCACGCCTCGGGCTCGACGGTCCGACAGCCACCACCTCTTCAGGACGGTCCCGATGTATCCCTCTTCGCCGCGGGCCGAGCGCCCGATCCACCCCCTGGTCGTTCGGATCACCCATTGGGTGAACGCCTTGGCCATGCTGATCATGATCACCAGCGGATGGCGCATCTACAACGCCTCGCCGATCTTCGGCGATTGGGCGTTCCCGAAATCGGTCACCCTGGGTGGCTGGCTCGGCGGGGCCCTGCAATGGCACTTCGCGGGGATGTGGCTCCTCGTCGCCAACGGCCTCGTCTACCTGACCTATGGTCTGGTCTCGGGCCACCTGCGCCGGCGCCTCACGCCCCTGCGGCCGCGCGAGATCGGGCAGGATTTCGTCGCCGCCCTGAGGTTCAGGCTTCCCCACGACCCGGGCGTCTACAACGCCGTTCAACGTCTCCTCTACGTCGCGGTCCTGCTCATCGGAATCGTCATCGTGCTCTCCGGTCTCGCGATCTGGAAGCCGGTCCAGTTCGCGCCCCTGACGGCCCTGATGGGCGGCTACGACACGGCGCGGATCGTCCATTTTCTCGCCATGGCCGGCATCGCCGGCTTCGTGGCAGTGCATCTCGCCCTGGTGCTCCTGGTTCCCAGGACCCTGCCGACGATGATCATCGGCCGGGAGATCCATTTCGGCCGCAACCGCGTGGTGAAGCCATGACGCCCCTCGATCGCCTTCTGCGCCGTCCGCGTCCGGATCTCTCGGTCCCTGGGACGCCCCTCGTCCGGGCCGACCGACGCCTGTTCCTCCGGGGCGGCCTCGTCGCGACGGGGAGCCTCGCGCTCGGCGGTTGCGACATCTCGGACAACCCGCAGGTGGAGAGCATCCTCGGTGGGATCTCGCGGCTGAACGATCGCGTCCAGGGTGCCCTCTTCGGGGGCACGCGCCTGGCCCCGACCTTCGCCGTCTCGGAGATCACCCCGGACTTCCCCTTCAATGCCTATTATCCGGCGAGCAAGATCCGGGTGATCGACGGGTCGACCTGGAAGCTCGAACTCGCCGGTCTCGTTTCCGACAAGGCGCCGTGGACGCTCGACCGCCTGAGGACCCTGCCGCAGGAAGCGCAGATCACCCGCCACGTCTGCGTCGAGGGCTGGAGCGCCATCGGGCAATGGTCGGGGGTCCCGTTCCGGACCTTCCTCGAACGGATCGGGGCCGACACGACCGCACGCTACGTCCGCTTCGCCTGCGGGGACGACTATTGGACGAGCATCGACATGCCGAGCGCGCTTCACCCCCAGACGATCCTGGCCCTGGACTACGCCGGCGCACCCCTGCCGCCGAAATACGGCTTTCCGGTCAAGCTGCGCATTCCGACGAAACTCGGGTTCAAGAACCCCAAGCACATCATGGCCATCACGGTGACGAACGATTACCCGGGTGGATACTGGGAAGATCAGGGCTACAACTGGTTTTCCGGCCTGTAGTGAGTCTGAACGTGAATCGCCCGATATTCGCCGATCAATGTCATGTGGACCGCCGCTAAAACGGGTGTTGCCGAGCGGTTTGGCGGCCACAGGCTCCCGGAACGGCATGAGGTTTTGAAATGCTGAAATTCTTCTTCAACGGCTCTCCGAACCCGACGAAGGTCGCGCTGCTGCTGGAGGAGCTCGGGCTGCCCTACGAAGCCATCCCGATCGACACCCGCAAGGGTGACCAGTTCGCGCATGATTTCCTGGCCCTCAATCCGAACGGCAAGGTGCCGGTCCTGGTCGACGATGCGGACGTGATCTTCGACAGCAATGCCATCCTGCTCTACCTCGCCGAGAAGACCGGACGATTCCTGCCGCCCTCGGGTGGCGACCGGGCTCAACTCCTGTCCTGGCTGATGTTCGTCGCGACGGGCGTCGGGCCTTTCTCCGGCCAAGCGGTCCATTTCCGGCACTTTGCCCCGGAACAGGTGCCCTATGCCCAGGCGCGCTACAGCTTCGAGGCGCGCCGTCACTACGATATCCTGAATGCACACCTCGCACAGCGCCGCTACCTCGTGGGCGACGCCTACACTATCGCGGATATGAGCGCCTGGGGATGGGCCCGCATGATCCCCTTCGTCCTCGGCGAGGCGGCCTGGGCGGAGCTGCCCCACGTCAAGCGCCACCACGATGAGATTGCTGCCCGCCCGGCCGCTGCGCGTGCTGCCGGCCTCAAGGACCGCTTCCCCTTCAAGCCCGAGATGGACGACGAGGCGCGCGCCAACATGTTTCGGCACCTCAAGTCCTGACGATCGTCTTTGCCCTCGAACGCCGCCGTTGCAGGGGCATCGCCCCATCCGGCGGAGGCATCAGAGCGGGGATATAGGTCCTGCCCGCTGACGAGCCGCTTCGACCATTTGAAACGGTGATCAAGCGGCCAATGGTCTACCCGGTCACACGCACCCGCACCCGGTGCCAGCAGGCGCAGAGGTAGCCTTTGTGGTTCCAGGTATCGTCCGGCAGCGCCGGCTGCGTCTGCCCGGCCGCGTCCCAGGCACGGACAGCGAGCTCGTGCTCACCTGGGGGCAGATCGAGTTCCGCGCTCCAGAACGTCCAGGCGAACGGCGCATCCGGCTCGTGCTCCAGATTTGCCTGTAGCCAGGACCGGCCTCCGCTCCCAGACACATCGACGCGGACGATGGCCCTGTCGCCGCTCACCGCGTAACCGCGAACCCGATTCCTCCCGGCCGTGAGTGTCGCTCCGCGTTCCGGCTCGCAGATCGCGGCGTTGAGCGGCATCGTGTCGATGGTATGTCCCTTTGTCGGGTCCGCCGTCTCCGCGGTCACGTCGGGCGGGTACAGCTGATAATCGTCGGCCTGGATCGGGTTGTGCGACGGGTGGTCCTGCACGGTGAGTCGCCGGAGCCATTTGGGGCTGCGCACGCCGGCAAAGCCCGGCACGACCGCGCGGACCGGGAAGCCGTGCTCACGGAGCAAGGCCTCGCCGTTCATGGCGTAGGCGAGCAAGGTCTCGGGCGCCATGGCCTTGCCGAGCGGGATCGAGGCTCCGTACGGGTGCCCGTCCACCATGTCATGACTCTCGAAGGCCGCATGGAGATTCGCGCCATCCGCGACACCCGCCTCGCTCAGGATGTCGCTGAGGCGGACCCCGGTCCATTCGGCCGTCCCGATGGCACCGGCATCCCATGGATCGCCGGATACCGGGGCAACCGCTCGCATGTCGGCGCGCCGATTGCCGGCACATTGCATCGTTGCCGTGACCGTGACTTCCGGGAAGCGGGTACGGAGGTCGTGCAGCGAAAGTTCCAGCGTGACACCGGCTCCGCCGTCGACGGTCAGGCGCCAGGTTTCCGGGTCGAGGTCCGGTAGATCGCCGTGCGAGCGGACATAGAAGTCCTCAGCCGGGGTCCGGTAGGAAGCACGCAGTCGGCCAAGAGGCGGTTCGGCATTGTAGGGCTGATCGCCATGGACGATCAGGCGCGCCTTTCGCTCGGATAGGCTCGACATCGCGGCTCCCGTCCGGGTGAGGACACGGGAGTGAACGCGCCGGCGGCGGTAAGGCTCAATCAACGACCTTAAAGCAGCCGAGGCATATTCGTCATGTGCACGTTCACCCGAACCCGCATATCGGATTTGGGCCGGGGGAGCTTGAACGACTACTTCGCGGAGTGGATGTTCGGCGGCCCGAGATGCTGCAGAAAATCCGGTTTGCCGAGGCTCACGCCAGCGCTGCGGAGGATCCCGTAGGCTGTGGTCACGTGGAAGAAGAAGTTCGGAAGCGCGAAACCGGTAAGATAGGCCTGCCCATTGAAGCGGTATCCCATGCCGTTCGGGAACTTCAACTCCACCGCGCGCTCCGCACTTGAGGCCAACGCGGCCGGATCAATGCTTTCGACGAAGGCAATCGTCCTGGCGCAGCGCTCCTTGAGTTCGGCGAAGGTGGCCTCGACGTCTGGCATCGAGGGCGCTTCGATCCCGGCGAGCCGTGCCACCGTGTTCTTCGCGCTGTCGGACGCCATTTGATACTGAGCAGGCAGTGGCTTCATGTCGGGTGCCAGCCGCTGGACGAACAACTCGGCTTCCGGCTTTTCCGATGCCGCCTTGTCGAGCCACGCGCTCATGTTGCGAAGTGCGTTGACGAAGACCGGGACGCTGACGTCGTGGATGCTGATGCTCATCCGGGTTGGCTAAGGCACCTGCCATCGAAGACGCAGTGAGATGGCGCACACCGTGGAAGTGTGCGTCGAGCGAATATGCCGGACGCCCGACGAACGACCGCTTCTGGGACGCGACGTGGATGGTCTGGGCGTCTGGCATGGGTCGTGTTGCGACTGTCCGCTCATAGCGAGAGTTGGCAAAAACGGACATCGCCGTTGGGCCCGCTCGCGCTCCATGGCTGACCTCGCGATACGAACAGGGTACGCTGTCGGTATGCTCCTACGTCCCGAAACCGCTTCCGACGCTTTCGCAATCCGTTCCCTTGTCACCGATGCCTTCCACGATGCGCCTCACGCAAGTGGCACCGAGGCGGACATCGTGGACGCCCTCCGTGAGGACGGCGCGTTGACGGTCTCCCTCGTCTGCACGGAGGGCGATGAAATCGTCGGACATGTCGCTTTCTCCCCGGTCGTGGTCGGGCTTGCGTCGGAAGGTTGGTTCGGGCTCGGCCCTCTGGCCGTACGGCGCGAAAACCGGCGACGACGCATAGGCCAGCGCCTGATCGATGCGGGGTTGGGCAGCCTGCGGGAGCGTCGTGCCGGGGGCTGTGTCGTGTTGGGTGACCCTGCCTATTACCGACGTTTCGGCTTCGCTGCCGACCCGGCAATCGTCCTCGCCGGAGTGCCCCCTGAATACTTCCAGTCATTAAGCCTGTCCGGAAACCGCCCGGAGGGCGAGGCTCGGTATCATCTTGCCTTCGGCGCGGCCTGACTTCTGCAAAACACCTTTTGTCTAAGCTGCCGGATGACCGACAAATAGCCGCTTCCTGGAAGCGTTAACTGCGGTCCCGATGACCGGGTTGGGTTGGTACCCGTCCGTTTTACGATCGTTTCGGGTATAAATTGGCCCAACTGCTTACAGCTGGAATTTGTCCGAAACTGGACATTGGCAGCAACAGGTATTAGAGGTTTAAATCCTCTAGTGCCTATACTAACGAGGCATGAGACGGGCTGGGCCGCGTTCACGTCCGACTGATACTCAGGACGGCAGGGTCACCTCCGCACGTAATCCGCCACCGGTCCGGTTCGCCAGCACCACGTCGCCCCCATGGGCGCGGATCGCCGACCGTGTGATGGCGAGCCCAAGACCGGTCCCGCCCGTGTCGGCGTTGCGCGAGCCCTCTAGCCGCGCGAAGGGCACGAACATCTCCTCGATCCTGTCGGGCGGCACCCCCGGCCCATCGTCGTCGACGAGGATACGGATCAGGTCGTCGGCTCGCTCCAGCGAGATCCGTGCCCTGTCGCCGTAGCGGACGGCGTTCTCGACCAGATTGTCTAGGGCCCGGCGCAGCGCCAGCGGCCGGCCCTGGAAGGGAACGGTGGCCGGGGACGTGACGGTGACGTCCCGCCCGAGCACTCCGTGGTCGTCCGCGAGCGCCCGGACCATCTCGGAAAGATCCAATGCGCCGCTGTCCTGGGCGAGCGCGTCATCCCGGGAGAATGCCAGGGTCGCGTCGACCATGCGCCCCATATCCGAGATCGTACGGACCATCGCGTTCCGGAGCTCGCCGTCCTCGACCATCTCGGCCCGAAGCCAGAGGGAGGCGATGGGGGTGCGCAGGTCGTGGCTGATGGCGGCCAGCATCCGGGTGCGGTCGGCAACGAAGGCCCCCGAGCGTTCCTGCATCTGCTTGAACGCCGCCGTCATGGTCCGCAACTCGCTCGGGCCGCGCTCCGGCAGCGGCTCGAACCCGGCGCCGCGACCGGCCTTCTCCGCGGCCCTGGCGAGGTCAGCCACCGGACCGACGATCCCGCGCCTGGCGACGGCGACGACCACGAGCACGGCGACAACGCTCGCCAGGACCTGGATGAGCGCGATCCGCATCCACGGCGGGGTCCGCGACGCGAGCGGGGCCTCGGCGTTGAGCCAGCGCCCGTCGTCGAGCCGGACGGAGACCCGCAGGGCCTGGGTCCTGTCCGACAGGCGGCCCCGGGGGGCATTCTCCCCGACGTCGCGCTCGACCAGGGCGATCCGCGCCTGGCTCGCGTCGTCCTTCATGCGACGGTCGATCCGCCGCGCGAGCCGTGCCTCGTCGGCTCCCATCGCGCCTTCCGGGACGAGGCTGCTGGCATCGATGGTGAAGCGGTGGCGGGGGGAGCCATACGCCGCGACCACGCTCGGGACGGTGTCGGGCTGGACCGCGTCGAGCAGGCGAACCAGCGTGGCGATGCGGTCGACCACCTGGGTCCGGGCCGCCGCGCGACCGACCCGCGACGACTCGTGCGCGAACATCGCGAAGGCCACGGCCTGGGCGCCGACGACGGCGAACACCAGCAGGATCGCCAGCCGTCCGCCGAGCGAGTGCGGCACCAGCCTCAAGGCACCATCCTCACCTCGGCCGCCAGGACGTAGCCGCCGCCCCAGACCGTCTTGAGGAGCCCCGGGTTGGCCGGGTCGCGCTCCAGCTTGCGCCGGAGGCGGCTGACCTGGTTGTCGATGCTGCGGTCGAACCCGTCGGCGGTCCGGCCGCTGGTCAGGTCGAGGAGCTGGTCGCGCGAGAGCACCACCCTCGGATGCCGGGTCAGTGCCGACAGCAGGCGGAACTCAGATGTGCTGAGCGCAACGGGGGTGCCGGCGTCGTCGACGAGCTCGCGCCGGTCGGTATCCAGCGTCCAGCGGTCGAACGTCAGCTTGCGTCCGTCCGCCTCGTCCCGGGTCCGGGGAAGCGCGCGCGTGCGCCGGAGGAGGTTCTTGATACGGGCGAGGAGCTCGCGCGGCTCGAACGGCTTCGTGACGTAGTCGTCGGCCCCGATCTCCAACCCGACGATCCGGTCGGTCCCCTCTGCCAGGGCGGTGAGGAGGATGACGGGCGTGTCGTAGGCTTCCCGGATGTGGCGGCAGAGCGAGAGTCCGTCCTCGCCCGGCATCATCACGTCGAGGAGCACCAGGTCGATGGCGCTTCCGGCCAGGACGACGCGGGCGGCCGCCGCGTCGGCTGCGACGGTGACCTTGAGTTCGTGCCGCCTGAGGTAGGCCGCGAGCGGATCGCGGATGTCGCGATGGTCGTCCACCACCAGGATGTGTGCGTCGTCCATGTCCCGAACCTTTCGTACCGGACCCTAACGCGCGGCGGCCTCCCCCTCCCGGGGGATTCTGTCGCGAAATGTATCGGGACCTTCGAACCCGCGACGGTTCGCGACGAAAACGGGGTTTCCCGGCAAATCCCTGCGACAGGCCGGCGGCAAGGTGCGGGCAGTTCAAACCCCGCATCGGGAGACGAAGCGATGACGAAGCAAGCGGTACGCGCGCCGACCCTGTTGAGGCGGCTCCTGCCCGCGGCCCTGCTGGCGGCCGGCCTGGCGGCGCCGTTGGCCACCGCCGGCACGGCCGAGGCCCGCGACGGCTGTGGCCTCGGGGGCCACCGCGGGTTCTACGGCTACTGCCGGCCCAACCTCGGACCGAGGGTATTCTACCGGCCTTACGCCTTCCGGCCCGCCTTCTACGGACCGCGACGGTTCGGTTGGGGCGGTCCTCGCTGGGGCGGCTACCGGCATGTCGGCTGGGGCCATCGCGGGTGGGGCCATCGCGGGTGGGGCCACCACGGCTGGCATCACCGTTGGTGACCCTGCCGAGGCTAGGGGTCGTGCCATCCGGCGCGGCCCCGGGACGACCCGGTGACGCGAGAGGTGCGATCATGACGAAGGCTATCGCCTCCCTGACCCTATGCACGTTCCTGGCGGTTACATCCGCATCCGCCCAGACGCCTGCGGTCACCGACCCGCCGAAGGGAGCGGGAGCCGCCCTCGCGACCTTCCTTTCGCGGAACCGCACACGGATCATGCGGGCCGATGCCGATCACGACGGGCGCGTCAGCCGGGCGGAATGGGCGGCCTGGTGGGACGCCCGTCCCGGCAAGGGACCCTACGACCCTGCCGGGCGGTTCCGGGCCATCGACGCGGACGGCGACGGCTTCCTCACCGCGGAGGAGATCGACACCACGTCCAGCAAGCGGTTCGCACGGCTCGACGCCGACCACGACGGTCGCGTCGTCCGCGCGGAGCGACCCTGCCGCGCCAAGTGAACTGAACGCCCTGGATCGGGGTTCGGATAGCGATTTTACCCCAGGACACGGTCCGTATGCCGCGTCCATCAGAACGAAAGAATCAGAATGAAGCTCACAGGTCTCATCGTCGGCGGTTTCGCGACGCTGCTCATGGCAGGCGGAGCTCAGGCCCTTCCCATGCCGGCCGGCGGTCTCGGCGTGGACGCTCCCATCGTCCAGGTCCGCGCCGGTTGCGGCTTCGGCGCCCATCGCGGCCCGTTCGGGGGCTGCCGCCTGAACCGCGGGCCGCGCGGCGCTATGCGGCGGGCCATCACGGGCGCCCCGCGCGGTTGCCCGCCCGGTCTCTATCGCGGTCCGGGCGGTCGCTGCCGTCGCTGACGACGGCAGCTCGTTCGGCCTCGTACCGAACTTCATGCCTTCCAAGCACTCGCCAGGTCGGTGGACTGGGCGAGGGCTTGGCCTTCATAAGGCTTGGACGATTCAGCATTTTCGCAGGGGCTAAAGGCTCATACCCACTCTCGGAGGACGCTTCGTATGCCTCGTGAAAATCTGTCGTCCGTCAGCTGCGCCGATCAGCCCACGTCTCGCGTGAAGGCGTCGAATGCCCGGGCGCTGTAGACAAGCGCCGCGCCGGCATTCAAGGCCACGGCGACACCCAATGCCTCGACCATCTCCTCCTTGCTCGCGCCCGCCTTGCGCGCGGCATCGGTATGGAAGGCGATGCAACCATCGCACCGGGTCGTCACCGCCACGGCAAGGGCGATCAATTCCCGCGTCTTGGCGTCGAGTTTCGGCTCCTTCGGCTTGGCCGATGCCAACTTGTCGTGCGCGCTTAGGAGTTCGGGGCTGATCTCACCCATCTGGCCCAGGGTGGACACCAACTCGCCGCGGTAGCCATTCCAATTTTCCATCTCGGATCTCCTCCAAATGCGGCTCTCTCGGGAGCCGTCCTTGATCGGACGCGGAGCGTTACGCCTACCATCTAGTAGGTAGTTAGGTGTTACAGGCATGGCAACCCGGCCGACATCCTCACGGTAGCCGTACGGGACGACGTCCTCTGGTGCGCTTTCCGACGACTGCCGGCGCGGGCTCCTCCGGCGGATCGGGCGGCGGGGTGGAAATCAGCGCGGCGATCCGTCGAAGCTCGGTCCGCGCCCTCCCGCAGATGTCGGTCACGTCGTCGTGCCCGTGCCCCGGGACGATGACCGTGCAAAGGTGCTCGTAACCGCTGGACGCATGGAGCGCGAAGGTCACCGACCAGACTGGGGCCTTCCCCGGTCCGTAGGTCGTAAACTCGATCTTCCGAGGTTCGACGCGAAGGGCGATGTCCATGTCGATGGCGTCCGAACCCGATTGATTGATCAGCAGGGATTCCGCCTGCCGGCCGCCAGGCTCGCCCGGTCGATGACCTGCACCTGGCCGCGCCGGATCTCGACGAGGCCGTCGTCGGCCCACTCGCCCAGGAGGCGGCTGACGACCTCGCGCACGCTCCCTACGTCGGACGCCAATTGCTGGTGGGTCTTCCAGACGATCCCCTCGGCATCGGCCTCGACCAGCAATCGGCGGGCGAGGCGTTGCTCCAAGGGGGCGAACGCGATCTCCTCGACCAGGTCGAACATTCCCGACAGGAGCTTGGTGTAGTCGTCGAGGACGAAGGTCCGAAACGCGTCGCTCTCCCGCATCAGCTGGCGGAAGGTGTCGGATGGAAGGGCGGCCAACTCGGTCCGGGCCTCGGCGACGCTCTGCGCCGGGAAGCCCCCGCCCGACAGCAGGCACTGGGTGGTCAGGACGCAGGTGCCGCCGGCGCCGACCTTGTAGATCAGCATCTCGCGGCCGCCCTCGGACATCCGGAACACCCGGGTGCGACCGTCGATGCACATCAGGTAGTTCGCGCAGGCGCCCTGGAGCTCGTAGGCAATCGCGCCGGCCTCCAGCACGGGGAAATGCACCGTGCCGCGGGCGACCTGGAGATGGCTCGCGCTGAAGTCCCGGACCAGCGGGAAGCGCTCGACCCAGCGCTCGACCTGATGGGCGTTCTGCATGGTCTTCCTCCTCGGGCTGGCGGTCATTGAACGCCACCATGCCCCGGTCGATGCGTAAAGGCCTGGGGATCCGCAACCTTCGGTGACCTGGGTCACAGACGCTTGGAAAGGACCTGGGTACCACCGTCGTCAGAGAACAAAAAACTCCGCTTCGGCGACAAAATGAGGAAGCGTAGGCTTCCCGTGGGTCGGGGCGAAACAATCGGGAGAAACCATGCGCCGCATCGCCACCCTTCTACTCGCCTCCATCCTCCTGGCCGCCCCGGCCCATGCCGAGCAGGACCTGCTTCTCGGCGCCGACATGGGCTCGGCGGCGATGACCAAGGCCGAGATAATCCGCGCCGACGTCGAGGCGCTGATCGCTAAGGCCGACGGCAAGCCCATTGACCTCTCCGACAAGGCGCTCGCCGGCCTCGACCTGTCGGGCCTGAACCTCAGGGGCGCGAACCTGCGCACCGCCCGCCTCAACAAGGCCAACCTGCGGGGCGCCGACCTGACCGGGGCGAATTTGGAACAGGCCTGGTTCATCAAGGCCGACCTCTCGGGGGCCAAGCTCGTCGGCGCCAAGATGTTCGGCATCACCGCCCGGGACGCCAACCTGAGCGGAGCCGACCTCAGCCGGTCCATGCCCATCGGCGATTTCAAGGGCGCCAACATGGCTGGGGCGACGCTGGTCGACCTCAAGGGCGGCGCCGACATCAAGAACCAGTCCATGGGCCTGATGCGGGCCGTGTTCGTCTCGGTGAACCTCAGGGGCGCAAACCTGAAGGGGGCGAACCTCGGTCGCTCGCGCCTGGAATACGCGGACCTCACCGATGCGGACCTGACCGACGTGGTTCTGATGGGCTCCGACCTGTCGGGGGCGAACCTGACCGGGGCGACCGTGTCGGGCGCCGACTTCAAGAACGTCGACGTCAGCGGCGCCCGCCTCGTGTCCCTGAAGGGCCAGGACAGCGCCAAGGACTGGTCGGCCCGCGTGAACGTCGACCGCGCCATTACCCAGGCGTCGAATTAACCACTCGCCCTTCCATCCCGCATCCGGTCACGGATATCCGTGCCTCACCCGGTTGGCTGACGAACCTCACCACCCACCTGTAGTAGTCGCAACCCGACGACTGGTACCCACTCGTACGGCACCCGCAAGCACCAGGCACGTTATCCGGCGACGCATCCGTCAGGCGGTGTGCCCAGCCAGGAAGCCAACGACACGATGATCCACAAGGCGACGCGAACCAAGGACGATGCCATCGACAGCGACGGGTTCGTGGCGCGGGCCAATTTCCCGGGACACCTGGAGCCGGGGAGCCCGGACCATGGCCTCGGACCGCTGGCGACGATCATGGAATCGTTCCTCGCGCCAGGCACCCACATTAAGCTGCACGAGCACGTCGTGGACGAGATCGTCTCCTGGGTCCCAGCGGGCGTGATGCGCCACGACGACCCCCAGGGCGGCCACCTGACGGTCGATGCCCACCATCTCATGGTCATGAACGCAGGTCGTGGTTTCCGGCACGAGGAGCGAACCCGCGACGACGACCCGCCGCTCCGGATGCTGCAGATCTTCGTCCGCCCGCGTGCGGAGGGGCTAGAGCCCGGCATCCAGCACGGCCGGCTTCCGGCACCGCTTGCGAATACGTGGCGCGACGTCTTCGGGCCGACGGGAAGCAAGGCACCCTTCCACGTTCGCAACGCCGTCCTTTGCCGCGATATCCGGCTCGGGGCCGGAGCGACCGCGACCGTGCCGACGGAGCCCGGCCACAAGACCTACTTTTTCGTCTTCGAAGGATGCGTGTCGTTCGACAACCAGACCTTCGGCGAGGCCGAGAGCGGCCTTCTGGCGGAGAGCGGCGATATCGCCTTGGAGGCCGTCGAGGATTCGGTGGTGCTGGCCTTCGTGATCGACCCGCACGCCCCGGTCTGCCGCGGCGGCACGGTCGGCGACGGCGAGACCGTCCATGCGATGGCCTCACGCGCGCGCCGTGCATGCTCTCATTGAGGCTCGGTCGACGACCGTGAGGTTGAGCAAGTCGAACTTGCGGGGATGCAGTTTTCCTATCCCACCGGCCTCAGCTTCCGGGGACTTCCCGACCGACTTCACACTCATGATGCCATCATGCCCGTCCTCGTATGACGGAAAGCTACGCTCAAGTGAGGATTGCGTTCCGTCCTCTCATGATGCGTGGGGGGTAGTCGAAGATGGAGGAGCAACGGGCCGGCTGATTCAGGCTTCGACTGAGGCAACCATTCGGGGGGCCGGCTCGTCCCCACGACTCGACCGTCACAGCCCGAGTTGCGCTTTCCGTGTGAGATGCCCGTTGCGGAAAGTCAGGGTGACGTTAGCGCCATACCGACCCGCCCCACGCCAGGAATAGGTTGCCCTGTGCGTGGCGCCGATTGTCATATGGGTTACCTGCCGGCCCTCGCATCCAAAAATCGTCCGGACCCGCGCCATGCTCATGCCCGTCTCGATGCGGTCGTAGGCCGACCGCGTGGCACGGCATTCCTTCGCCAATGCGTCCGTGGCGAAGCAGCCGGACGTGAGGAGGGCTGCCATCAGGATGACGGGACGGTCGTTTGGCATGGTGTCCGGTGTCACTGGGGTGGATCGACGAGGTTCGACGATTGCGGGGGGCATCGACCCTATCCGGGTCCGTTCACGGCGTGACCGGCCTTGCCTTCCTGACCGGCGTCGGCGTCCGGTCGGACGACGACTTTCAGGTTCTGACGCATGTCCTGGAGATGGTCGACCACCACCCGGTCACCGTCCGAGAGCCCATCCAGGATCGCAGTATCGTCGCCATGGGCATCGCCGGTGGTCACGGGCCTCTGCTGCACCGTGCCGTTCCCATCGACGACGTAGACGATCTGCTGCGCGAGTTGCGCATCAAGGGAAACGGTGGGGACCAGCAACCTGTCCTTCGTACCGGTCTGGATCTTGGCGCGGACGAACTGCCCCGGCAGGAAACGCTCGTCGGTGTTGGGCATTAACGCCCGGACGAGACGCCGGGCGGTTCGGGGGTCAAAGCGGTTGTCGAGCTGGTAGATGCTGGCCTCGCGAACGGTCTTGCCCTCAGCGTCGAGGACGGCGACTGTGACGCTTCCGTCCTTCATCGCCGCCCGGATGGCTTCGGAGTCCTCCGAGGAGAGGGCCATCTGGATGTCGATCGGATCGAGTTGCACGACCGAGACGAGCTGGGTCTGGTTCTCGATCACGAGGTCGCCGGGATTGATCGTCGACAGGCTGGCGCGCCCGTCGAAGGGCGCGTTCACGATGGCGTAATCGAGGTTTAGGTTCTGCCTGGCAATCGCGGCCTCGGCGCCCTGGACCTGGGCGACGGCGGAGGTCCGGTTCGACTGCAACTGCTGGAACCGTTGCTCGGTGGCATAGCCCTTGTCGGCCAGGGACTCAGTGCGGTCGACCTCCGCCTGGGCGAAGGTCAGCTGCGCCTGTGCCTGCGACGCCTGGGACTTCGCTGTCTGCAGCGCGACCTCGAAGGGCCGTGGATCGATCCGGAACAGGACCTGCCCTTTCTTCACGTGTCCGCCCGGCTCGAAGGGCCGCTCCGTCACGTTGCCAGTCACCCGGGCCTGCAAGGTCGCGTCCTGCTGCGCGATGATCGTGCCGGTGTACGTGAAGGCGATAGGCACCTGACGCTTACGGGCGACGATGACCCGGACCTCCAGGGGTGGCTCCTCGGCCTTCACGCCTTCCTTCTTGCCGACGAATGGCAGGGCGGCCACGATCCGGTCCGGCGAGGGGCGCCCGGCCATGTACCAGCCACCCGCGCCCAGCAGGACGATCAGTCCCGCCCCGACACCGTATCCGACTGCTGCCCGCACCAACAATGCTCCTTAAGATCGATGAGGCCGGCCACCGCGCCCGCCCAGCGCGAGAGGAACACGCCTGGGGACGAGACGTTGCATCGCGGGGTCCACGCATCCGGCCCTGGACCGGAAGCCACGTTCCTGCATGTTTGCCCACTTCGTCGACCGGCCGGTGCTCGCCGGCGTCATCTCTGTGCTCATCACGCTGATTGGCGCTGTCGCGGGTCTTACCCTGCCGATTGCGCAGTTCCCGGAGATCGCCCCGCCGATCATCAACATCCAGGCGACGTATCCCGGCGCCAGCGCACAGCAGGCCTATGACGCCATCGCGATCCCGCTGGAGCAGGAGATCAACGGCGCGCAGAACCTTCTCTACATCAGCTCGACCAGCAACACCGACGGCAGCGTCAGCATGGACGCGACCTTCGACGTCGGTTCGGATCTCGACGCCGCAGCCGCGGAAGTCCTGACTCGCGCCAACCGGGCGGAGGCCAAGCTGCCCCCCTCGGTGAACGCGCAAGGCCTCGAAATCACGAAGAGTTCGCGCCAGCGCCTCGGCAACATCGTGCTCTACGCTGACGAAGGCTCCCCCTACGACGAGCTGTTCCTAGCCAACTGGGCCGAGACCCAGGTGATCAAGCCGCTGCGCCGGGTGCAGGGCATGGGCCGCATCGTCAACTTCTCGAACAAGCGCTACGCCATGCGCGTGTGGCTCGATCCGATGAAGATGGAGGCCCTCGGGATTAGCCCTGGTGCGGTCACTGCCGCCATCAGCCAGCAGAACGCGCAGATCACCACCGGCACCCTCGGCAAGCCACCGGTCGACCAGGCCACCGCCTTCGAGTTGCAGCTCGTTACCCAGGGACGCCTTCATAAGCCAGAGGAGTTCGGCAACATTCTCCTGCGTGCCAATCCGGACGGGTCCGTGGTGCGTATTCGGGACGTCGCCAGGGTCGAGCTGGGATCCGAGCAATACGGAGTCCGGTCGAGCTTCGACGGTTCGGCCTCCGCTACCCTCGGTCTTTACCAGAACCCCGACGCCAACGCGGTGCAGGTGATGGACGGCGCCCGCGAAACCATGAAGGACCTGGCCAAGCGCTTTCCGCCGGGGCTGAAGTATCGCATCGCCCTCGACCGGACCGAGTTCGTGAAGGAGGCGATCTTTGAGGTGGTGCGGACCCTGTTCGAGGCGCTGGCACTCGTGGTCATCGTAACCTACCTCTTCCTCCAGAACTGGCGCGCCACATTGATCCCGGCCATCGCGGTCCCGGTGGCTCTGGTCGGCACCTTCGGGCCGATGGCTCTGCTCGGCTTCTCGTTCAATACCCTCAGCCTGCTCGGCATGGTGCTGGCGGTGGGCCTCGTCGTCGACGACGCCATCATCGTCGTCGAGAACACCGAGCGCCTGATGGACGACGGCATGGCGCCGCGCCAGGCCTCACGGGAAGCCGTCACGGAGGTTGCAGGGCCGGTCATCGCCACCACGCTGGTCCTGGCCGCCCTGTTCGTACCGGTGGCCTTCATTCCCGGCCTCACGGGCAAGCTCTACAATCAGTTCGCCCTGACCATCGCCATCTCGGTGATGATCTCGGCGGTGGTCTCGCTTACCCTCACACCGGCGTTATGTGGCCTGATCCTTAAGCACCGCGACCATGACGCGAAGGACGAGAGCCTGTGGCGGGCGCCCCTGCGTTGGTTCAATCGCGTGCTGGATGGGGCGAGCCGTCGTCTCGTCAGCTCGATTGGTTGGCTGACCGGTCATGTCGCCCTCGTCGTAATCGCCTTCGTCGCCTTCGCGGCCCTCACCGTGTGGATGACCATGGCGCGGCCCTCCGGGTTCGTGCCGGACGAGGACCAGGGCTACTTCTTCGCCGACGTGGTCTTGCCCAAGGGGGCCTCGGTGGCCCGTACCAACGTGATGGTCGACCGTCTCGGGCAAGCGCTGCGCGAGATCCCGAGCGTGGAGCACACCATCGGCGTGACCGGGCGCAGCATCCTGGCCGATGCCATCGCGCCGTTCTACGGTTTCCAGATCCCGACGCTGAAGCCGTGGGGTGAGCGTACCGAGAGCGTGAACGACGTCATCGCCACGGTTCAGGAGCGCTTCAAGCACGATCCCGACGGCAAGGTCCGCGTGGTGAACCCGTCCCCGCTTCCCGGCCTCGGCTCGCGCAGCGGCCTGACCCTGGAGCTCCAGGATCGTAGCGGCACCGGCGGTCTGAAGCTGGCGCAAGCCGCCAACCGCTTCATCGCGGAGATGGAGAAGCTGCCGTCCGTCGGGCGTGCGATTCCGACCACGACTTACGGCGTTCCGCAAATGCGCCTGGAGATCGACCGGGCCAAGGCGGAGCAACTCGGCGTGCCCCTGCAGAACCTCTTCGACGCGTTGGGCACCTACGTCGGTTCGAGCTTCGTGAACCTCTTCAACCGCTTCGGATACGTCTATCAGGTCTATGTCCAAAGCGAGGCCTCCGGCCGCCGTACCATTCAGGACGTGGAGGCGCTGACGGTCCTTAACAACCGCGGCGAACCTGTGCGGGTCGGCTCGCTGATCCAGACCAGCTTCGTCACCGGTCCGACGGCGGTCCTGTCCTACAACACCTACCCCACCATCGAGATCGCGGTGGACACTGCCTCGGACGCCAGTTCCGGAACGGCCATCGCGGCCATCGAGGCGTTGGCCGACGCCAAGCTACCCTCGACCTACGCGGTCGAATGGACCGATGTCGCCTATCAGGAAAAGATTGCCGGCGGCTACGCGCCCCTGATCTTCGGCCTCGGTACCCTGATGATCTTTCTCCTCCTGGCCGGGCAGTACGAGTCCTTGCGCCTGCCCTTCGTGATCCTTCTCGGGACACCGATTGCAATTTTCGGCGCCGTCGCCTTCCTGGCGATCCGGGGCCTCGCCCTCGACATCTTTGGGCAGGTCGGGCTGCTGCTCCTGGTCGGGCTGGCCGCCAAGAACTCGATCCTGCTCGTCGCCTTCGCCGAGGACCTGCGCAAGCAGGGCGAAGACGTGCTCAAGGCCGCTCAGGACGCCGCGCGGTTGCGCATGCGCCCGATCCTGATGACCTCGTTCGCCTTTATCATGGGGTCGGTACCGCTCGCCATCGCCAGCGGCGCAGGCGCCAACGCCCGGGTGTCGATGGGCACCGTGGTCATCGGCGGCCTGCTGGTGGCCACCTTCGTCACCCTGTTCGTGACGCCGACCTTCTACGTCGCCTTCGAGCGCCTGTTCGGCAAGGACCGCGAGGAAGCGGCTCATACCCCAGACGACCGGGCATCCTCTCAGACCTCTGAGGCAGCCGGAGGCTAGCGGTCGTTGATTTCCATGGCTCGGCACGAGGCTCATCATGCCCGAAAAGCGCGGGACGGAGCACGGCTACGCCATCAGGCCGAATGCTCGGTAGACGGGAACTCCTATATTCCCACGAGTGTCGACCAGGGCGAGCACTTCCTTCGTGTCCGGCCTATCCCCCATGCGCCATCGCTGAAGGTCCGCTCACGGGCAGCCGACATAAAAGCTTGAATGACCGCACTGGGTCGGGATCCGCTGGTCCGTTCTTCGGCTGGAACGGGTGGTTATGCGAAGGTCTGCTTTCGGGCCGAATTTTTGAAAAGCGGACGCTGCATAGCGCCGAGGCAAACCTTCGTAAGTGCTGACCTGTAACCTTCCAGGCACACATCGTCGGAAAGCCTTTGCGTGCCATTGACGGCGGACGCTTTGATCGCGCTCCTTATCTCCGACGGTTCCTCCCCGGAGGATCAAAAGGGAACGCGGTGAGGATGAGGTCCGAAAGGGCCTCCCCGAAGCCGCGGCTGCCCCCGCAACTGTAAGCGGCGAGCCCATCATCAACACGTCACTGGGTCCTCGGGCCTGGGAAGACGATGAGAGGGCGGTGACCCGCGAGCCAGGAGACCTGCCGTCAGTCGTGGTCACACGCGAAACGCATCGGGCGGGGTGTCCTGATGGGTGTCGAGGCGTTCGGCTGTCCTCACGACAGGCAAGCGCCCAGGCCTCGTTCGCGGTGACGTGCCACAGACGTCGCCCGAGGCTTGTCCCGTGTCCTTCCCCTCCCGAACCGCGTGCCTGCGCATGCTCGCGCTCGCCTGCGCCTCCCTTCCCGTATCCGCCCTGGCGCAGCAGACCGCCGCCCCCTTCGCCGACGTCCCGCGCGGGGCAGAGGCGGCCGTCACGCTCTCCGAGCTTTCCGTCTCCGCCACCGGCGTGCCGACGCCCGTCGACCAGGTCGGATCGAGCGTCACCGTGCTCACCGCCGCCACTCTGGAGGCCCAGCAGCGCCGCACCGTCCCGGATGCCCTCCAGCAGGTGCCGGGCCTCAACGTCGTGCAGACCGGCGGCCCGGGCGGTCAGACCTCGGTATTCATCCGCGGCTCGAACTCGAACCACGTGAAGGTGCTCATCGACGGCATCGACGCGACCGACCCGTCGAACCCGAACGGCTCCTTCGACTTCGGGCAGCTCCTGACCGACGACCTCTCCCGCATTGAGGTGCTCAGGGGTCCTCAGAGCGGGCTCTACGGCAGCGACGCCATCGGAGGCGCGATCTCCTTCACGACGAAGCGTGGCGAAGGACCGGCCAGGGCAACTGCGCGGATCGAGGGCGGGTCGTTCGGGACGTTCAACCAGAGCGGCCGGATCAGCGGGTCGGAAAACGGCTTCGACTACTCGGTGTCGATCCAGCATCTCCGGGCTGCCGCAACGCCTGTGACGCCGCCCAACCTCGTCGCCCCAGGAACGACGACCCGCCCGAACTACTACGACAACGAGACCGTCTCGGCGAAGTTCGGCTACCAGTTCACCGACACGTTCCGAATCAACTCGATCACGCGGTTTATCAACTCGAAGCTGCTCTTCAGCGGCGACGACTATGGCACCTTCCCGGTGACGCTGGGCGGCCTGCGCAGCCAGGCGGACGTGCAGCAAGTCTTCACCCGCAACGAGGCCGAGTGGACGCCGTTCGCCGGTTTCCACAACGTCTTCGCGATCAACTACTCGAACCTCTACAACCGCCAGGTCCAGAACGCGTACGACCCGTTCAACCCGCTCCCGACCGCCGGCCTCGGCGAGCGCACGCGGTACGAGTACCGCGGCGACTACCAGCTCTCGCCCGGCAACCTCGTTCTGTTCGGCGCGCAGCGTGACGACGAGAGCCTATCGACTACCGATCCGAACCCGTTCGGTTCCGGCAACCTGCGGGCCAGGAACGGCAATACCGCCGGCTACGGCGAGATACAGCTGACGGCGTTCGACCGTGCCTCTTTCGTCGCCAACGTTCGCCACGACGAGAACGACGCCTTCGGACCGGCCACCACGTTCCGCGTCGCCCCGAGCTACATCCTGCCGTTCACCGACACGCGGGTCAAAGGCAGCGTCGGCAACCGGCTTCAAGGCGCCGACCCTGAGCCAGCTGTTCCAGAGCTTCCCGGCGTTCAACTTCTTCGCCAACCCCAACCTCAAGCCGGAAGAGAGCCTCGGCTACGATGCCGGCTTCGAACAGCCGCTCGGCGAGCGCGTTCTCGTCGGCGCGACCTATTACGCCAACGACTTCAAGAACCTGATCAACACCAACGCCAGCTTCACCTCGAACGAGAACGTCGGGCGAGCCGAATCCTACGGGGCCGAGGCCTTCGTTGCGGTCCGGTTCACCGACACGCTCTCGGGCCGGGTCGACTACACCAACACCGTGACCAAGAATGAGATTACCAACCAGGAGCTCCTGCGCCGGCCCCGCCACAAGGGCAGCGCCACCGCTCAGTGGACGCCGATCCCCGGCCTGAGCTTCAGCGGGACGGTGATCGTGCTTGGCCACTTCGTAGATGGAAACCGAGACTTCTCGATCCAGAGGCTGAAGAACCCGGGCTTCACCCTGGTCAACCTCGCGGTCAACTACGACGTGAACGAGACGGTGAGTGTGTTCGGCCGGATCGATAACCTGTTCGACCGCCGCTACGAGAACCCCACCGGCTTCCTCGGGCCGGGCCTCGCCGTGTACGGCGGCGTCCGCGTGACGACGTTCTGAGGATTGCGATGTCGATGCGATGGACGCTGGCTGCGCTAGCGATTGCGGTCTGGCCTGGTCTGTCAGGTACGGGGTGGGCGGCAGACGAGCCGGTGCATCCGGTCCACGTCGTCTCGATGAACCTCTGCGCCGACGAGCTGGTCCTGCGGCTCGCCGACCGCGACCAAGTCACCGCCGTGACCTACCTCGCCCATGACCCTCGCGGCTCCACCGTCGCGCGGGAGGCCACCGGCATCGCGGTGACCCGTGGCCTGTCGGAGGAGATCGTCGCGCTCCGGCCCGACTTCGTCGTGGCCGGAGCCTTCACGACGCGGACCACGGTGGGCCTGCTCAAGCGCGTCGGCTTCCCCCTTCTCGAACTCGGCGTACCCAACGACTTCGAGGGGGTGCGGGCCCAGATCCGGACCGTCGCCGCGGCCCTCGGGCACCCGGCGCGCGGCGAGGCGATGGTCGCGGACCTCGACGCGCGGCTGGCGCAGGTGGTGCCGGCGGCAAAACCGTTGCGGGCACTCGTCATGCGCCCGAATGCCTTCACGGTCGCACCCGGCAGCCTTGGCGATGCGATCATCCGCGCCGCCGGCCTCGTCAACGTTGCGGCAGAACTCGGTCGCGACCGCTTCGGCCAGGTCCCGCTGGAAGCGGCGGCCTTCGCCGACGCCGACCTCATCGTCCTCGACGAGGGGGAGCCCGGCGCGCCGTCGCTGGCCGATGCCCTGCTGCACCATCCCGTCCTCGACGCGCTACGTCGGCAGGGGCGTACCGTCTCGATTCCGAACCGGCTCTGGACCTGTCCAGGTCCGCAGGTCGCCGAGGTCGTGGCCTTGCTCGCTGCGGCGGCACACCAACGGGCGGCACGATGAACGCTCCCCTCCCGCCTCCCATGCGGGTCGACCGGGCGGTCGTCGGACCCCGCGCGGTCGTCTCGATACTCGGCCTGCTTGTGCTCGTCCTGACGGTCGCGTCCATCGCGGTCGGGTATGCCCCTTTCGACGTCCCGGCGGCGGCTGGCGACCTCATCACCGGACGGGCGACCCTCCCGGCGCTGGTGCTCTGGGAACTGCGCCTGCCTCGTGCCTTGCTCGGCAGCCTTGTCGGCTTCAGCCTTGGGCTGAGCGGGGCGGCGATGCAGGGCTACCTGCGCAACCCGCTCGCCGATCCCGGCATCCTCGGCATCTCCTCCGCGGCGGCCCTCGGGGCCGTGGTGGTGTTCTATGGCGGCTTCGCAGCCTCGCTTAGCCTAGCCCTCCCGCTCGGCGGGATCGCCGGCGCCGCCGTGGCGGCGCTCGCCCTGAACCTTGTCGCCGCCAGAGGCGGCACCACCCTGGGATTGATCCTCGCCGGCGTCGCCCTGTCGAGCCTCGCCGGCGCCATGACGGCGCTGGCGCTCAACCTGTCGCCCAACCCCTACGCGGCCCTGGAGATCGTGTTCTGGCTGATGGGGTCGCTCGCGGACCGCAGCATGGACCATGTCTGGCTATGCCTGCCGTTGATGGCGGTCGGCTGGGGCCTGATGCTGTCCACCGGCCGCGCGCTGGATGCCCTGACGCTGGGCGAGGACACAGCTTCGAGCCTCGGCTTCCATCTGGTCTCAGTCCGTCTGCGCCTCGTCACGGGCGCGGCGCTGGCCATTGGCAGTGGCGTCGCCGTCAGCGGCGCCATCGGCTTCGTCGGCCTCGTGGTGCCCCACCTCGTGCGACCACTGGTAGGCGCGCGTCCCGGCGCCAGCCTATGGCCGAGCGGCCTCGCCGGGGCCGCTCTGGTGCTTGCCGCGGACTTGGGCGTTCGTCTCCTGGCGACGCGCCCGGAACTCAAGCTCGGTGTGGTGACTGCGCTCGTTGGGGCACCGTTCCTGATCGTGCTCCTCCTGCGTGAGCGAGGGCGCGGCGCATGAGCCTCGCGACCGCAGCCCTCGATGTCCGCCTCGGCGGGCGTGCCATCCTGTCGGATATCACCCTGTCCCTGGAACGCGGGACCCTCGTCGGTCTGGTCGGTCCGAACGGCGCTGGCAAGACCACCCTCCTGCGCACCCTCGCGGGCTTGGTCGCCCCGACCAAGGGCCGCGTAAATCTCGACGGTATGGCGCTCAAGGGCATCTCCCGCGACGCGCGCGCCAAGCGCATCGCGGTGCTGTTCCAGGGCACGGGGGCCGGTTGGCCGATGCAGGTGCGTGACCTCGTCGCCCTCGGCAGGCTGCCGCATCGACGCGCGTTCGGTGGTCTCGATGGCGCCGATCACGCCGCCATAAACCGAGCGATGACACGGACCGACGTCGCGCGCTTCGCCGAGCGGACCGAACCGACCCTGTCCTCGGGCGAGCGGATGCGCGTGCTGCTGGCGCGGGCGCTCGCCGTCGAAGCGGAGTGGCTTTTGGCCGATGAACCGATCACCGCACTCGACCCGGCCCACCAGCTCGACGCCATGACGCTGTTGCGGAGCGTGGCCCTGGCCGGCACCGGCGTCGTCGCCGTCCTGCACGACCTCTCCCTCGCGGCCCGGTTCTGCGACCGGATCGTGGTCCTTGGCGAGGGACGTGTCGCCGCCGATGGACACCCGGACGTTGCGTTGACCGACCGGCTACTTTCGGACGTCTTCGGCGTCACGGTTTGCCGTGGAGCTGGACCGGACGGAACCGCCTACATCCTGCCCTGGAACCGTTCGGGGCCTCTCACGGAGGAGATCGATGCAACCTTCCCCAAACAGCCCTGATGCCACCGTCGCCCTTCTGCGCGGTGCACTGGCCGATCCGACCACGGCCTGGAGCCTGGGCAGCTTCGGTGCCATCGCCGAGTTCATGCGCGATCCCGACGAACCCGTCGTGGCGCTGCCGGACGAGCGCCTGGGACTTGCGACAGCGCGCGGGGCCATCGCCCTGACCCCGAGCTCCGACCTGCGGCCCGTCGCCTACGAGACGGCCGTTTCGTCCGGCTGGAACCACGCCATCGCGCTTTGCTTGCCGGAGGCGACCTGCGCGATGAACCGCAGGACCGTGGTGACGGAGCTCGGGCCCGACCGGAACGCCGCCCGGGTCGAGGATCGCGACGGCATCCTGTTCGACCTCGGCCTCGGCCTTCTCGCCGTGGATGCCTGCGTGCGGGTACGCGATCCGGAGGCCGTCGAGCGGCTGCGGGCCGGCGTCGGCATGCCGCTATTCGACCACGCAAACCCCATCGGGCCGCATCTCGTCGCCATGAGCCCGCACCGGGTGTTCCTGGCGCAGGTCGGGCGCGTCGAGGTCTATGCCCCGATCCCTGGTCCCGGCGGTACCAGTCCTGAAGGTCCGCATACGCACGTGCTGCCCAAGCTCCTGCGCAGCGGTCGGACCCATGCCGCCACGACGCCAATCCCGGCGGGCTGGGTCCCCTGCGCCGGCCTGCACCCGGCGCACCCCTACAAGAACATGATGGGCGACCGCATCGCCTTCGATACCGACCGCTACGAAGCGTTCCAGGCGATGCTCGACCATTGGGGTGATCCGGAACTCGTGGCGATCAAGCGCGGCGGGCCCGAGGCGCCCGGCGGCACGGTATCGACCCGCCACGCCCAGGGCGCACGCCGCGTCGCTGAGGCCCAGGCTCGTTACCTGCGCGGCGAGATCATCGAGGGCTCGGCGAGCGACGACGAGGATGCGGAGGCGACGGCCTGACCGTGACCCGGACGGTGCCCGGCAGGAATCGTCCGGGGGCACCCCAGAGGGTGATCGGCCTGATCGGCTGCCCGGGTGCGGGTAAGACGACCTACGCCCGCCGCTTCGATCCGCTCGACGGCTGGGTCCACCTCACCCTCGACGACTTCCGTCAGACGCTCTGGCCGCCGCACCGGCAGGTCTACTGGGAACTCAGGCAGGGCTCACATGACGATGCGGCCCGGGACGTCCTGCACCGGGTCAAGGAAGCGGCCCTGGATGCCGCCCTGACGAACGGCTTCAGCGTGGTGATGGCGGACACACATCTCACCAGACCCGTGTTCGAGCGCGAGCTCGGGATCGTCGCCCGACACGGGCTCACCGTGGAGTGGAAAGTGTTCGACGTGCCGTGGGAGGTCCTGAAAGTCCGCAACGCGGAGCGTGGTCGCGTGGACCCGTCGCATCGCCAGCCGGATGAGGTCCTCCGGTTCACCTACGAGGTTTTCCAATCCCCGGACGCTTGGTGGCGTAGCTTGCCGCCGCAGCAGGTCGAGGTCCTGACCTGACGGACGCAGCGTGCGATCCGTGTTCCCAAGTGTTGCCGGCAGGGCATAACCCCTCGTGCATTGCACTTGGTCCGTTGACGGGCATGGGCGTCGGCATGTTAGCTCGGCCGTGACGGTTCCTCCCCGGAGGATCAAAAGGGAACGCGGTGCGGGGGTAGCCCCAACGCCGCGGCTGCCCCCGCAACTGTAAGCGGCGAGCCCTTCGCCACCGACGTCACTGAGCGGCCTCGCTCGGGAAGACGGTGAAGGGCGATGACCCGCGAGCCAGGAGACCTGCCGTCAGTCGTGGTCACACGCGAGACACGCTGGGCGGGGTGCCCCGGCGGGTGCGGAAGCATGCGCGCTGCGCGTGGTTCGGCCTCGTTCGCGGTGACGTGCCACTGCCGTCGCCCGAGGCCCATCAACGTGTCCCGTTCACCGTCCATCCCGCTGATGTCCGTGCTGGCCCTGTCCTGCGCGATCCCCACCGCCGTGGCCGCCCAGGGGGCGCCCGCCAGGGAGACCGCCGTGGTGCTCGATGCGCTGTCGGTCGAGGGGACCCTCACCGCCACGCCGACCTATCGGGTGCCGGAGCTCTACAGCGGCACCAAGACGGTGACGCCGCGCCGCGACCTGCCGCAGCAGGTCGACGTTGTGCCCCGGGAGGTCCTGGTCGACACCGCCGCGACCCGGGTCGAGCGCGCCCTCGACTACGTGCCCGGGGTCGGCAAGCAGAACGACTTCGGCGCCCAGAACCTCGCCCTGTACTCGGTGCGAGGCTTCGCAACCCAGGATATCTTCCAGAATGGGTTCAACATCGCCCGCGGCTACAACGGCGCCCCCGACACCCAGAACGTCCAGTCCATCGAGGTCCTGAAGGGCCCGGCCGGCGCCCTCTATGGCCGCAGCGATCCGGGCGGGACCGTGAATATCCTCACCAAGCAGCCCGTGGCCCGGCCCTTCGTCGAGATGGGCACACTGTTCGGAAGCTTCGGCACCGCCCGCACCACGGTCGATGCCGGCGGGGCGCTGAGCGAGGACGGCCGCGTGCTCTACCGCTTCAACGGCGCGCTCGCCCGCCAGGACAGCTTTCGCGATTTCGTCGACGGCGACCGAGTGCTCCTGGCGCCCGTGGTGAGCTGGCAGGTGACGCCCGACACCAAGATCATCTTCGAGGCGCAGTACCTGCGCAACCGCCAGACCTTCGACCGAGGCACCGTCGCGGTGAACAACCGCCTCGGCCTCGTCCCGCGCTCACGCTTCTTCGGCGAGCCGGGCGACGATTCCGTGTCCGAGAGCGCTCTGTTGCAGGTCCGTCTGGAGCACGCCTTCAACACCGACTGGCAACTGCGTGTCGCCACCCACCTCAACACCGGCAGCCTCACCGGCCTGCAGACCGGCGCGACCGGGATCCTCGACGACGGGCGCACGCTACTGCGCGAGTTCCGCCAGCACGACTTCACCTGGGGCGTTGCCATCGGCCAGGCCGAACTCGTCGGGCGCTTCGAGACCGGGCCCATCGCCCACACCCTGCTGCTCGGCCTGGAGCACGAGCGCTACAACAGCACCGAGAACCTTCTGCGCTCGACCCCGCGCCTCGACCCCTTCGCCATCGACCTGTTCAACCCGGTCTACGGGCAGGCCAAGCCCTCGTTCACGCGCCGCTACGGCGCCAGCGAGAACGTCGGCAACACAGCCGTCTACCTCCAGGACCAGATCGCCCTCAGCCCGGAATGGAAGCTGCTGCTGGGCAACCGAACCGACTTCTACAACCAGACCTTCCGGGACAAGGTCGCGGGCGAGCGCACCGAGCAGGACCGCACCGGGTTCTCGCCGCGGGCCGGCCTCGTCTACCAGCCGCTGTCGTTCCTGGCGCTCTACGGCAATGTCGCCGCCTCGTTCCGCCCCAATACCGGCTTCGACAGCGCGACGCGGCCCTTCGCTCCCGAGACCGGGTTCGCCTACGAGGTCGGGGCCAAGCTCGACCTGTTCGACGGCCTCAGCGTGACGGGCGCCGCCTTCCACATCGAGAAGGAGAACGTGCTCACCACCGATCCGGCGGACTTCTTCTTCCAGATCGCCGCCGGGGCCGTGCGCAGCCAGGGCTTCGACGTGAGCCTGGTCGGACAGGTCACGCCTGAGTTCAGGGTCATCGGCGGCTACGCCTTCATCGACGCGGCCGTCACCCGCGACGAGGTGCTGCGTCCCGGGTCACCCCTCCTCAACATCCCGCGCCACAGCGGTTCCCTGCTCGGCATCTACGAGGTCCAGGCCGGCGACTGGAAGGGTTTTGGTATTGGCGGTGGGTTCCGGGCCGTCGGCTCGCGACTCGGCGACAGCGGAGTCGAGAGCTTCCGGCTGCCCGGTTACATCCTGACAGACGCGCTGGCCTACTACCGCTACGAGAATCTGCGCTTCGGCCTGAACGTCGACAACATTTTCGACGAGACCTACTACGAGCGCTCCTACAACACCTTCTGGGTCGGCGTCGGCGAGCCGCGGCGGGTCACCGTCAGCATGACGGCGCGGTTCTGATGGGCGAGCGTCCGGGAAAACCTGAGGCGTCGGCCTGCGCACCGGCCGTGTCCAGCCGCATCGCCTCGATCGATGCCCTGCGAGGGCTGGTGATGGTGCTGATGCTCCTCGACCACCTGCGCGAGACCTGGTTCCTCCACGTTCCCGTGGCCGACCCGGTCGACGCCCGGACCACCCTGACAGCCGTGGCCCTGGCCCGCCTCGTCGTCAGCCTGTGCGCGCCCATCTTCATCGCGCTGACCGGCGTGGCAGCCTTCCTGTTCGGCACGAGGCACACGCTGTCGGAGACGCGAGCCTACCTGCTGAAGCGTGGCCTTGTTCTAATGGCACTGGAGGTTATCTACCTGTCGGAACTGTACTGGGGCGTGGCCATTCCAACGCTCTGGCTGCAGGTGATCTGGTGCATCGGCGTCTGCATGATCGTCCTCGCGG
Source organism: Methylobacterium sp. WL69 (assembly GCF_008039485.1). Classification (NCBI taxonomy): domain Bacteria; kingdom Pseudomonadati; phylum Pseudomonadota; class Alphaproteobacteria; order Hyphomicrobiales; family Methylobacteriaceae; genus Methylobacterium; species Methylobacterium sp. WL69. The sequence goes on from NZ_VRUZ01000012.1 coordinate 42,589, forward strand.
CCATGATCGGCCTGCCACGTCCGGTTCTATTCGCGGTAGGGCTGCTGATCGTCGGTGGCCACAACCTCCTTGACCCGATCCACTTCCAGCCTGACCAACCGTTTTTTGCGGTCTGGGCGATGCTGCACCAGCGTGAAGTCATCGCGCTGCCGTTCGGGCTGGTCGCCAAGACGACCTATCCCGTGCTCCCGTGGATTGGCGTGATTGCGCTCGGCTACGCGGTCGGCCCGTGGTTTCTGCCCACCGTCGCGGCGCAAACCCGCGAGCGCCGGTTTATGGCTCTCGGCTGCGGAATGCTCGTCGCTTTCATGGTCCTACGTCTGGCGAACGGCTACGGCGACAAGCCCTGGTTCGTCGTCGAGGGCGACGCGCTTCGAACCACGATGAGCTTCGTTTCGCTGACGAAGTATCCCCCTTCGCTGCTGTTCCTGCTGCTGACGCTCGGGATCGGGGCGCTGCTCGTCGTCGCGCTTGAACGAAGGCGCGACGCCCCAGTCGTCGCGGCCTTAGCAGTGTTCGGCGGTGCGCCGATGTTTTTCTACTTGCTCCACCTGACGATCCTGCGGCTCCTGTATCACGGTGCCGCCGCCATCTGGGGCCCGACGCAGGGCAGCGTGTTCGGCGTGGCAGATTACGGCTGGGTGCTGGTCTGGTACGTCGGCTTGGTCGTGCCCCTCTACTGGCCGACGGCCTGGTTCTCGCGCTTCAAGGCATCCCGACGCGAGATCGCCTGGCTCAGGTATCTCTAGTGGAGGAAATCTGACGGATAGAACCCGTTCCCTGGGCCCACTCCCGGCCCCTTGCCGACCCTCAGAAGGTCCGCGCCCAGCCTGTTGAGGCAGAGGTCAACGACTGGGTTGGGTGGAAGCGGCGAGACCGTTTTCGGTCGCCAAATGCTTCAAGCGGACATCAACATCGTCCGCTCAACAGGATCTCGGCGACTTCGGGCACGTCTCGGGTCGCCCGCTCGCACAACCCGGAAAGGTCTGCACCGGAGAAGGCGTGCATGTAGAGGGGGTGGAGGGCCATCTCGACGAACCGCACCGCCGTCGGGGTGGCCTCGGCCAGCGCTGCGTCGGAGGCATCCGTCGCCAGGCATTCGGCGATGCAGCTGACGCACCCCCCGAAACCGATCCGGAATCCCTCACGACCGAGCTCGGGAAATGCCTTCGCCTCGGCGATGGTTAGGCGCATCAGGGCGATGCTCTCCTCGGCAAGGGTGAGGTTCGCGAGCTCGATGCCGACCTGGACGAGACGCTCCTTCAACGACCCACTCGTGGGCACGATGGCCATCCGGGCCTGCAACACGTCGACGTAGCGGAGCACCACCGCCGAGAAGAGGGCCTCCTTGGTCGGGAAGCGCCCGTACAGCGTCGTCTTGCCCGTGTGGGCGAGCTCCGCAATCTGGTCGACCGTCGTGCGACCGAACCCCTGCTCCAGGAACAGGGACGAGGCGACAGTGATGATGCGTTCCTCGATCTGCCCGGCCTGGTCGGCGCGCGGGCGTCCACGCCGCGGGCGGTCCGGCGACGAATGGACGGGGGTACGCTTGCCGGATTGGTCCAAGATCGGAGCCGATTTCGCTGGGGGACGCATGCACCGAAGGTGGTGCGTGCGAACGGCCAAGCCAAGGCGTCCCGCACGGCCGTCCATCTGTGATGGTGAGCGGCGAGCGACCTGCGCGAGGGGGCGGAGCGCCGGCCGGTCGCCGTCATCACGAGGCCGAAGGCCCCGTGATCCCTATCGCCCGAGTGCTAGGCGGCCTGCTTGCCGACCGCGGCCTCGGCGGCCTTTGCGTAACGCTCTTCCAGCGCCTTGCTCTCCTGGCCGAGGCGCTCGAACTCCTCGGCCTGCTTCGAGAGGCCGAGTGCCTTCGCGTAAATCACGTGGCACTGGAACGCTGTGGCCACGTAGGTCAGGCCGGCTCGGGCACCGAAGCCGATGGCGACGTCGCGTGTCTCGTCGTCCTGGGCAGCCTTGACGGACATCTCAGTGCCTTCGGCGATGCCGGCCTGGATACGGTCCTTGAAGTCGTTCGGCTGGGTGTCGAGCTCCTTGAGGAAGTCGATCATCGCCTGCTGCTGGCGGCCGCACAGCGCCGCGCCTTCGCCGGCCAGCTTCTTGAACTCCGGATCGGTGAACTGCCCCTCGGCCTGCGAGGCTGCCGCCTTGCCCTGCTCGGAGGCCGAACGGTAGGCCTGGAGGCCGGCGATGTACCAAGTCTTGATCGTCTCGCGGGACATTCGAACTGCCTGTCTGTTGGGTCGTGTGGTCCGCCACGCCGGGAGCGGAGCGGTCCGCGCACCATGCTTGGAGCATTAAAAGGACGATGTCGTCCTATTATGAGAAGTCGCGTTTCGGCCCATGGTTCCTGGCCGGTTCCGGTTTTTCGATCAGGGCCGTCAGCCGACGATGGCGTCGTTGAGGTAGGCCACGAGGGGCTGGGCCGCCGCGAAGGTCTCGACGACCACATCGAGGGCGTCGTCACCCTGGACTTGCTTGTTCGTCAGTTTGCGGTTGGCGCAGAACCCCTTCATGCGCAGGTACTCGATGGCCGGGTGGTCGGGATCGTACCCCTGAGGCGCCCGCTTGAGCTCGCCAGGGCTCGTCAGCCCGTCGGGGAACATCGCCTTCATCTCGCGGGCTTCGACGACACCGGTCCATTTCGGCACCGAGGCCGCGATCCGCTTGCGGATGTTGTCGAGCGCCTTCGGCTCGGTCGTGAAGATGCCCCCACCCGCGTAGCAGGCCCCGGGCTCGACATGGAGGTAGTACGAGGCCGACCCCTGGTAGTCGCCGACACCGTTGAGCATCACGAACAGGTCCGTCTTGTACGGCGGCTTGCCCTTGGCGAAGCGCATGTCCCGGTTGATGCGGGTCACGCACTTCGTCGGCTCGGCGTTCGCCTTCTTCACCTTGGGATCGAAGCGTGATGCCGCGTCGATCAGGAGACCTGCCACCTCGACGAGGTTGGACTTCGCACGCTCGTAGTCGTCCCGATGTTCCTCGAACCATTCTTTGTCGTTGTGGGCCGCGATGCCCTTCAGGAAGTCGAAGGTGTGCTTCTCAATCATCTGGGGGCATTCCTTTCACCGAAATCGAACGATGGCGTGTCGTGCACCGGACGCGCCCCGAGAGCTGGCGACTTCGCCCCCCAAGCCGCGCGAGCCGCGCGAGCGGCGGCCAGGTGGTCGACCAGGGGCGGCGGCAGGGGTGATGCGGGATGCAGCCATGGCTCGTGGGCGAACCCGGCCGGAAGGCTGGCCAGTTCGGGCAACCAGGCGCGGACGTAGCTCTCGTCGGGGTCGAGGTCGCGGCCTTGCTTGACCGGGTTCAGGATGCGCGGCCCGCGATCCTGATTGACCCGGCCGTCGTTGATCGCGACCTGAAGCCAGGTGATACCGGGCTCGTAGTCGTCGAACATCTCCGCCAGAGCCGTCCCGACCTCGAACGGAGGCAAGCCCAGGAGCTGCACCGCATAGGAGGCGGCAAGCTGGCGGAGGCGGAAATTGATCCAGCCGGTCGCCTTCAGCTCGCGCATGGCCGCATCAGGCATGGGAATGCCAGTGCATCCGTCCCGCCAGGCTTTCACCCTGCGCCGCATCTCCGGCGTGATCGGGAGCGGACGCAGATCGTCCTCATAGCGGGAGAAAGTCGTGAGGAAGCCTGGCCGGCAGCGAACGCGCACCTTGAAGGCGCCGAAGGATTTCCCCGCGACTGTACGGGCCTGGCCCGGGTTCGCGCGATGCCAGGCGCGTTCCGCCGCCTCCGTTTCGACCCTCGCCCTATCGCTGGACAAGGTGCCCGCCGCAAAGTGGGTCGATAGTAGGCTTGTGCTCAGCCGGTCTCGGCCCGGCATCCACATGCTAGCCAGGTAATCCCGCTCCGGCAGGACCCTCAGGAAGGCCCGCAACAAGGCTATCGGGTGATCGTCCGGCAGCGCCCCCGGTGCGACCTCGACCGCATCGGACAGGAACGGCACGTCAGGTCTAGCTCCGCCCGCTCCCTTGCGACGGATCATCTCGCCGTTGACGGTCAGCAACGGGATGTAAGCCGCCGCCAACTCGTCCGCCCATCGCCGGTGATGGGCAAGTTCCGCGGCCATGCCATCGGCGGCGTTGCGGATGACCACGGAACATCCATGCCGCCGACAGGCCGCCGCGACGGACGTGTCGTCACCAGGGCCGCGCACCTCGAAAGGTATGCCTTTGGCCGAGAAATGCGCCTCAAGTCGCGCCTCGGCTGCCTCCTCAAGGGTGCGCCGATGCGGAGTCCGCCTGGGTCGCCCCCGCGCCTCCGGGGCGATGCGCAGCACCGTGAAGCCCCCGTAGCCGGTCATGGCCCGCCGGAGGGCAAGGTTGTCCTCAAGCCTCAGATCTTCGGCAAGCCAAAGAAGGACCCTGCAATCGGATTGTCGGACGGTCGTAGCATGCATCGGAATGAAATGGGACGATGGCGTACTATTTCAATATCGGGGTCGCAGGTATGATGCGGATCGTCCGCTTCTTGCCCAAAAGCTAAAGTCCGTTCCTGTCCCGAGCCGAAGTGGCCGGACGGCCGACGGTCGACCGCTTATGGGAAGCGCTCATGACGAGTTTGGCGGCTGGGTTGGGTCGGCATCTGCCGGACCGCTCTACGCCCGGGATGGGTGGAATGCGGTCCGGCTGCTTTCGATCAGAAGACGCCATTAGGCAGCCAATCGTGGAGGTCATGGAGCATCGGCCGATTGCGCCACGAGGTGCAGCTTGCCTAACCTCTCACCCCGGATGGACCAGAGCCTCCGCTCCTGAAAACCGCAGACTGTCCCGAATCATCTGCCGACGGACATGCGTCCGCATACGGACCGAGCTGGGAACGTTCGGGCCCGCGGAACGTCGGGCGTCGGGGGAATGCTGAGAACCATGGCCGGACTGAAGGGAACGCTGAGGGAACTCTACGAGGGCGACGACGACCGGGCTTACCGGTTCCGCTACGCCCTGCTCGCCTTCGACCTCGCGACCTTGCTGTTCATCGTCGTATCCTCGTTCATGCCGCGCGAGCCGCTCGTCGAGGGCGTCGACGTGCTGATCGGAATCGCGGTCACCGCCGACTTTCTCTCACGCCTCGCCATCTGCCCGAAGCCGGCCCGCGAGTTCCTGCGACCGACGACCTGGGCCGACGTTGCGGCAATCGCCTCGTTCCTGGCACCCATCGTCGGCGAGGGCGCGGGCTTCCTGCGCATCTTCCGGACGCTGCGCTTCCTGCGCACCTATCAGGTGCTCGACCGCCTGCGCTCGGACTTCGCGTTTTTCCGGCGCAACGAGGAGGTCATCGTCGCGGCGGTGAACCTCGCGGTGTTCGTCTTCGTGATGACGGGCATCGTCTACGCGACGCAGCACGGGCGGAATCCGGCCATCGGCAACTACGTCGACGCGCTCTACTTCACGGTCACCTCGCTGACGACGACGGGCTACGGCGACGTCACGCTCAACGGTACGGGTGGGCGCCTGATCTCGGTGGTTGTGATGATCTGCGGGGTGACGCTCTTCCTGCGCCTCGCCCAGGTGCTGTTCCGGCCCCACAAGGTACGCTTCCCCTGCCCGACGTGCGGGCTGCAGCGGCACGAGCCGGACGCGGTCCACTGCAAGGCCTGCGGCACGACCCTCAACATCCCTGACGAAGGAACGTATTGAGACGAGTGGAGACTTCCCAACCGCAGTTCCCGGCGCCTCCGGCGATCTGTCCGCTTCCCGGACAAGGTCACGCCAGACGCCACCGTGAAGGTGCCAGGGCGTCAGGGTTAATCTGAACAGCAAGCCCTTCCGAGTCGCGCCCTGACCGCGAGGGCCGTCAGGGCCGAACCAGCATCCAGACGGCCATGCTGACCATCATCAGGTTCTCGGTCAGCGAGACGAAGCCGAGCGGCACGTTAGCCGAGCCGCCGACGCAGGCGCACTTGATCTCGCGTTTGTCGATATAGACCGCCTTGAACACCGAGACGGCGCCGACGGTGCCGATGAACAGGGCAACGGGGATCGAGAGCCAGTTTAAGGCCCCCGCGACCATCAGGATGCCGGCCAGTGCCTCGCAGAACGGGTAGGCGTAGGCGTAGCGCACCCAGCGCCGGGCCAGCAGGTCGTAGCCGAGGAACATCGACGAGAAGCTCTCGATGTCCTGCAGCTTGAGGATGGCGAGCACGCACATGCTGAAGGCGATGAACCACTCGGCGGCCCGCATCGTCAGCGGCGTTCCGAATGCCGCGTAGCTCGCCGCCAGCGCCATCAGGGCGGTCATGGCGAAGACTGCGGCCACGGGCGTGTAGCTCGTGGCCTTCGGATCGGCGACGGGCTTGCCGAAGTGGCGGCGGAGGTCGTCGTAGCCACCGATGCGCTCGCCTCCGATAAAGGTCTGCGGCGTCGTCTTCACGTCGTGCTCGGACTTGAAGCGGTCGGTTTCCTCCCGGGTCGTGAGCCAATGGTCCTCGACCTGGAAGCCCTCCCGTTCGAGCAGGTCCTTTGTCTTCAGGCCGTAGGGGCAGACGTGCTTCTCCATCACCATGCGATGGACGATGGCTCTGCGGACGGTGTCCAGCATCGTGGAATCCCTCCCTGGGAAAATCGAGTTTCAGGAACGCCAATGCCCTGACAACGCGAGAACCCGGCATGGGCTTCCCTTGCGGCGCGTTCGACCCACAATCGGCAGGATGGGGCTTCCAACCGTGAGAAGGTCAAGCGACATGTCCGGCCCCATCGACCGGAACGGCCATGGGCGGCGGGTGTTCACTCTTCTCACGACCGATGCGGACAGCGTCCCGAGACCGTCCGCCGACCGAACCGCGATGTCTGCGGCCCCCGGGCCCCATCCGGCATCGCCCAAAGTTCAGGAGCCATCGCCATGAAGCTTTCCCTCACCCTCGCTGCTGCGGTCGCCGCATGCCTGCTCGGCCAGCCGGCATCGGCCGGTCCCGCGGTCACGCCGGTTGAGGCGCTCTCGGCCGGCGTCCTGCCGACGAGCTACGTCCAGTACCGGCGCTTCGGGCATCGGCACCACGGCTTCCGTCGTGGTTACGGGTACCGCCGCGGTTACGGCCGGGGCTATGGCTACCGTCGGGGCCCAGGCGTCGGCGCAGCGGTGGGGGCCGGCGTGGCGGGCCTAGCCGCCGGCGCCATCATCGGCGGAGCCATCGCCAACTCACAGGCGCAAGGTGCGCAGGGCGCGCCGGGCGCCGAGGCCGTGGCGGCGTGCGCGCGCCGGTTCCGGTCCTACGACGCATCGAGCGGCACCTATCTCGGCAACGACGGCGCCCGTCACGCCTGCCCGTGATCGACGCTTCGTTTCGACGGGGTTGCGTCAGCCCGTGACCCCGCTCAGGCCGTCGACGACGTTGGCGGCCATGATCAGGCAGAAGCCGGCAAGGAGCGCGATGCCCAGAACCCCCATCAGCAATTTGGACGTCCGCGGCTCCCCGCCGGGGTGAATGGCGAACGCGAGTTGCTTCCAGGGTCGTGACGCGTCGCAAGGCTGGCCTCGAAGATCATAGTGAGTTCGGGATAAACGGTTTCCAATCAATGGTAATTCGGGTGCCGTTGCCTCCGGTCACGAGGCAAGAACGAGGAGAAGGCAGAGGAAAAGGCGCCACCCGAGGGCGGCCAGGAAGACCGTCTGGAGGCGACCAGGCGCGTCATCGGCGCGGTTGTCGTTGGCCGATCCCGGCAGCTCCCGCGGCCAGCGTCGCCACTTCCGGCAGGCGGAGGGAGCTTGGGGCAAGGACCCTTCGGGATTTGGCCCAAGCTCACGTCGGCAGGACATGGGAGGAATACCGGGAGCGGCACTGGCTCGGCGCCGTATCCTCTGCCGAAAGCCCTCCGCCGTATCGGGCCCAGTCCTCGACCGAAGGTTCGGGTACCATCGGCGATCCGATCACGACGCCGACTGGCGGCAATGCTGCGGGCCGTCGCCGAAGTGTACGGACCAGACGTGCCGTTCGACCCATCGCTTCCCTCATGGCGCTCCTTGTCAGCTTGAACGATCAAGCTCCGGACCCAACCCTTCGCCGCGGGCGACCCGGACTCTTGGAACGATCTTTCGGGCTTCCTATGGCCCAGCACCGAATGCAAGCCGACCCTGCAGGGGGTCCCCGGGGTTGTCAGGTTTATCCCGACAAGACTGCGGGCTTCTCTGACTGAACGTCTGGCTTCGGCGACACAGATGATCCTCCGAGCCGGAGAGGTGATCCTGAATCGAAACGCATGAACGGCCTCTCCTCCGCCACGCATGGCCATCTCGGAGTAGCCCCATGAAACGCATCGCATTCGCCCTTGCGGCGGTATCGAGCCTCGTTCTGTTCGCCCCATCGAGCGAAGCGCGCCCCTTCGGCCGTGGACACGGCTTCCACGGACATCACGGCGGCTTCGGCGGTTTCCATGGACACCGTGGTTTCCGTGGACACCACGGCCACCGTGGCATTGGCTTCCGTTCGCACCACCGTGGGTTCGGGGGCTATCGCGGCATCGGTTTCCGCCATGCTCGTTACGGGTACGGACGCCACTACGGACGTTACGGCTACCGTCGCGGCTATCGCGGGTTCGGCCTCGCAGCAGGTCTTGGACTTGGGCTTGCCGCCTCAGCCATCCGTCCGGCCTATTACAGCGCCGGCTACGGTCGCCCATACGGTTATGGATATGGGTATGGCTACGCCCCGGTCCGCTATGGCTATGGCCGATCCCACCTCGGCTGCGGCTACTGAGACGCACTGGCGTGGGGCTCCAAGCCGGGGCCCCACGTCCACCTCACCGCCATTCCGGGGACGCGGCGCTGCGTGCTCGTCACGGTCAAGCGCATTCGGTCCGACCGCCCGTCGGGATTGCCCTGACACGCGTCGGTAAGACCGGCAGGAACGGTCGGGAAAGCTTGTAGGAAGGCCCGAACCACGCGTTACTCGGACGCGTCGAGGACGCCTCGGAACAGCGAAAGGGCGAGTACCGATGATTATGGAAGTCATCCGGCAGGGAGCCAGGGCCCGCACCACCGGTCGACCCAGGGATGCCTGCCCCTATCCCGCCGATACCCGTGAGCGTCGGGCCTGGTTCGAGGGTTTCGACGGATCGGCGTGGGAGCCGGGCACGAGGGTGGCACATCCAGCCGTGGTGTCGAAGGCTGCAGCAATGGCAAGCGCTGGCGGTACACCGGGTCTGGTGATGGCCTCTGCGTAGGGACCCCGGCGCCGAACTCCAAGACCGGGCGGTAATGCGCCAAGGACCGCGGGACCGTACACTCGGCGGAACCCGCGGCAAAGGAGCGGTTCGAGTACCCGTCGCATGACCACCCGGAATGAAGCCGCCGCAGGCCTGACCGGCCAGCCCCGGCTGGACCGCGGCAACCGCCGAACCTTCGTCGCGCTCGCACTCGCGGCGGCCATCCCCGTACTGTTGCTCAGCGGCTGGGTCGCCACCCTCATGGCCCAGCAGCAGCGCGAATTGACCCGCGGCGCGGCCGTGGCAAGCGCGACGCGGGTCGCCGAGCGCGTCGCTTCCGACATTGCCGCGCAGGTCGCCGTCCTCGAAGCCGAAGCCGCCTCCGCCACCCTCGACATGCCGGACCTGACCGCCTTCTACGCCGAGGCCAAGCGGCTCAAGGAAGGGCGCCCTCTTTGGGAGACCGTGGAGCTTGCCGGACCGGACGGGCGCCAGATCGTCAACTTGCTGCGCTCCCTCGACGATGAACTCGGCCCCACGGCCGACCGCGGGAGCTTCGACACCGTCGTGCGCACCCGTCGACCCGTGGTCGGCGGCATCGGTCCCATCGGGCCGGTCTCGGGCAAACGCCTCGTCGCCTTGCGGGTCCCGGTCGTCCGCGACGGGCAATTGCGTTACGTTCTCTCGGTCGGCCTCGCCAACGACGCGGTTGGCTCGATCCTGCGCGACGCCGGCGCGCCGGAGGGCTGGGTCGGAACCATCGTCGACGCCGACGGCAACACCATTGCCCGAACCCGCGCCGAGGCCGAGGAACTCGGCCAACCTGCCGACCCCGCACTGCAGGCCGCGATCCGGCGCGCGCCGAATGGCTTCTACATGGGTTCGACCCTTGAAGGCTCGAACGTCGAGGTCGTCTACCGCACCCTAAAGGACACCGGGGGCTGGTCCGTGCATTTCGGGATGCCGGCCGCGACGCTGAATGCCCCTGTCTTGCGCTCGTACCTCGTCCTGACCGGCGGCAGCGTCCTCAGCATCGGCCTTGCCCTGGCGCTCGTCGGCCTCGTGGGCCGTGACATGGCCCAACGGCGAGCAGGCGAGCGAGCCCGGTTCGCCCTGGCGCTCAGATCGAGCGAGGAGCAGGGCGCCGTCGCCGTCGAGGCGGCGGAGCTCGGCACGCTGCGATGGGATACGGTTCGGGAAACCGTGACCGGCTCACCGCGCGCGGCCCATCTCCTGGGCTGGAAAACCGCCGTTGCGGAGGATGGCGAGACCACGTCCGCCGCTGGCGCGGTGACCGAGGCGATCCACCCGGATGACCGCGCCCGGCTCGCCGACGACCTGCGCTGGAGCCTGGCAGACGGAGCGACGCTCGACGTCGAGTTCCGTGTCGTCGGTTCGGACCCCGAGCCGCGCTGGGTCCGCCTGACCGGCCGCGCCCCCCGACTGCACGACGCCGCCGGCCTTGTCTACGGCGTGGTCTCCGACATCGAGCCGCGCAAGCGGACCGAGGCCGAGCGTCTCGAACTTCTCCGCCGCCTCGGGGAGGCGCAGGAGAACGAGCAGCGGCGGATCGCGCGTGAACTGCACGATCAGGTCGGCCAGACCGTGACCGGCCTCTCGCTCGGCCTGAAGGGGCTGGAACGGCTCTTCGAGGCGCGCGGGATGTCACCCGAGGCGGAGCGCCAGGTCCAGTGGCTGCAGGCGCTGGCCGGCGAGATCGGCCGCGACATCCACCGCGCCGCCGTCGACCTCCGGCCCACGGCCCTCGACGACCTCGGCCTGCGCGAGGCCCTTGCCACTCTGTTGCACGAGTGGGGCCAGCGCCACGGCGTCCGTGCGGACCTGGAGATCCCCGGCGAGCCCGGTCGGGTTCCCGCCGCCACCGAGAGCGCGATCTACAGGATCGTGCAAGAAGCGCTCACAAACGTCCTCAAACACGCGCGTGCCGCCACCGTCAGCGTGTCGGTCGAGCACCGTCCGGAGGAGCTGCGGGTCATCATCGAGGACGATGGCGTCGGCTTCGATCCCGATGCGGTTAGGCGCCACCCTGCGGACGGATCGTCGGCCAAACCACGCCTTGGTCTGTCCGGCATCCGCGAGCGCCTGTCCCTTCTCGGCGGGTCGCTGACGCTGGAATCGTCACCGGGCGTCGGCACGACGTTGTTCATTACCATTCCCGTTCCGCAGGTTGCCTGACGCATGAATGACCTCTCTCCGGACCGCATCCGGGTCGTCCTCGCCGACGACCACCCCATCGTCCTCGCCGGCATCCGGGCGATGCTGAACGCCGATCCCGGGGTGGAAGTGGTCGGCGAGGCGACGAATGGCGGGGAGGCGCTGCCGCTGATCAGGTCCGTGGAGCCCGACGTCGCCGTGGTCGACGTCTCGATGCCCGGTCTCAACGGCCTCGAACTGACGGAGCGTCTCACGCGGGAGTGCCCCGGGACCCGGGTCCTCGTGCTCACGGTCCACGAGGACGCCGCCTACGTCCAGCCACTCCTGAAGGCCGGAGCCCGGGGCTATCTCCTCAAGCGCTCGGCGGCCGAGGATCTCCTGCGGGCTGTCCATGCGGTCGCCACGGGCGGGGTCTATCTCGACCCGTCCGTCGCCGGGCATGCCCTGGGGGACGGCGCCGCGGCTGTGACGGGGCCCAAGCCGGCCGAGACGGGCGAGGCGCTTAGCCCACGGGAGACGGAAACGCTGCGCCTGATCGCCCAGGGCCTCAGCAACAAGGAGATCGCGCGACGCATCGAGGTCAGCGTGAAGTCGGTCGAGACCTACAAGGCCCGGGCCGCCGAGAAGCTAGGATTGCGGTCGCGCGCCGAGATCATCCGCTACGCCGCCTCCCACGGTTGGCTGGACGCGCTGACCCTACGGTAGCGCAACACGCATCAGCGCAGTCGTACGATAGCAAACGTCTCACGAGGAGCCATCTGATGCGAAGGGCATCGCATTCACGTCCTTGATGCCGAAGGTTTCGCCTAGGAACCCGGAGCCGCGATACGTCTTGTCGACAACACGATAGAAAACTCTGAGGAAACGCTCATGAGAACATTCGCCCTTGCCGCCGTGGCCACCCTCGCCCTTGCCGTGCCGGCCCTTGCGGCCCCCTGCAACACGGGCGCCACGCGCTCGAAGGACCCGACGCCGGACCACGTGAACCCGAAGAGCTCGGACGTCGACAAGTCCAGCAAGAACCTGGCCGGCGGCCCCCAGCCGGCTTCTCCGGGCACGGTCGGGGCGATGAACAACGTCGGCACCAACCAGATGGTCGGCGAGAAGCCGGGCTCCGAGGCGAAAAACGATCAAGGCAACGGCGTAGGAACGTCGAGCAAGAACCTCGCCGGCGGTCAGCAGCCAGCCTCGCCAGGCACCGTCGGCGCCATGAACAACGCCGGCGCGAACCAGGGCCTTGGCAAGGACGACAACTGCTAAAGGTACGCCGGTTCACCGAAACTGCTGCAACGGGCCCGCCGAGCACCGTCGAGGCGGGCCCTTCCCATGTCTGCCCCACGTCATCGAAGACCTTGGCGGCCAAGGACCCGCACCGCCAATGACGCTTCATGACCTCGTGACATCCTCAAGCCCCAGGAGGTCCCACGGCGCTGGGCGTGTTGCATCAGGGGAGACGCCTCTTTCCGTTCTAATGGGGGTCGCACCGTCGCTTGCCTTGGTTCGGGTTTACCAATCATGCCGTTAGTAAGCGCACGGACGCTCTCGGCTACCGGACTCCTCGTAGCCCTGGCCTTCGCCGTGTCCCTTCCGGAAGCCTTGGACTGGCCCGCGAGGGCGGCCATGCTGGCCTTCGGCGGGGCCGCCATCCTTTGGGTCCTGACTGGGCTCAGCGCCGCCTATGTCGCTGTCGCCGCGGCCGTATTCCTGGTCGCGGTCCGGGCCGTCGAGCAGCGCGCGCTGATCGAGGGCCTCGGCTCGAAGGTGGTCTGGCTCGTCATCGGCACCTTCGTGCTCGGCACGGCGGTGGAACGGAGCGGGCTTGCGGGTCGGCTCACCGCCCTGATCGCCGGACGCGGGACCAGCGTCGGCGGGCTGATGTGGCGTCTGACCCTCGGCATCATCCCGCTCGCCTTCCTGATCCCCTCCACCTCCGGGCGGGCCACGGTGCTCCTGCCGCTCCATCGCAGCCTGACCGAGGCCGACGATGACCCACGTCTTACCAAGGCGATCGGACTGCTGATCCCCGCCCTCATCGTTATCTCGACGATCTGCAGCCTTACGGGGGCGGGCTCGCACCTCGTCACCGTTGACCTGCTGGAGCGGCTTTCCGACCAGAGCATTGGCTTTGGGCAATGGATGCTCTGGGGACTGCCCTTCGGCGTTGCCGCCTGCCTGATCACGACATTCCTGATCGGCCACCTGTTCCTCGATGCCGAGACCCGGGCCCGGCGGGTTGCTGAGATTGAGGCTCCATCCGGCCCCTTGTCCGCCAAGGAGTGGCGGGCCGGAGCGGTGGTGCTCGCCATGCTGGGTCTGTGGCTTACGGAGGGAAATCACCCCTTCGGCATCGCCACCGTGGCGATCGTCGGCGCGGTGATCCTGACGATGCCGGTCGTCGGCGTCCTCGACTGGGAGGATGGCGTGAAGTCCGTGAACTGGTCGCTCGTCCTCTTTATCGCCGCCTCCCTCGTGCTCGGGCGCGCCCTGATCTCGACGGGAGCCGCGAAATGGCTGATCGGCTCCGCGCTCTCTGCGAGCGGTCTCGGGCCCGAAAGCCCAACCCTTCCGATCCTGTTCGGATTGACGGTGCTCGGCCTGACGGCCCACCTCTACATGGTGTCCCACACCGCCCGGGTGGTGGCGCTGCTGCCGCCCCTGCTACTCCTCGCGGACAAGCTCGGCCTCAACCCGGTCGCAGTCGCCTTCCTGGCGAATGCGGGCATGGATTACTGCCTCACCCTGCCGGTCTCCTCGAAAGCGCTGCTGATCTTCCAAGGCGAGGAGCGACCGGCCTGGACCTCGACGGACCTGCTTAAGCTGGGGGCACTCCTGGCACCCGCCTATGCGGCGCTGATGATTGCCGCCTACTACGTCTTCTGGTCGCATACCGGCTTGGCGCTCAGGTAGCCTGCCACTGTCCAGCCGACGCGAGGCCAAGACCGTGCCTGTTCCTAAACGGATGCCGGGGAAAACGGGGCCGCGACGGCGGGGAAGTGGCGGTGACGCGCTTCGAGGTCGGCGAGGTCGGCGGGATCCGCGACGTCGCGCCGAGCGGCGGCGATCACGAGGTCGGCGTGACGGGCGAGTTCGGCGGTCCGGTCCGTGAGACGCTCCACCTCGGCGACGCGGGTGAGCACGTCGAGCAACCGTGCGAGAACATGTACCGAGCCGGCGGCGTTCTGGCGGATCATGTGGAACATGGCATCGCACAGGCCGTCATAGTCGGTCACCGGAACGACCAAGACCACCCGGCCGTCCCGAACCACGGCACCGGTGGGTAGATGGCGCGACGCCACCCGGCACAGGGCATCGCCGAGATGGTCGACGACGCTGCCAGCCGTGAAGGGGTCGTTGATACCCGGCGAGAGTGCCCGGACAGCGATCTCGACGAGTTGCCGGATCGAGTATTCCAGGTCCTGCAGCGCGGCCGGGCGACGGCCGAAGGTCAGCGAACGCTTGAGCACCGCCTCGACATCCTCGATCCCGGCCGACAGGAACGCGACGGGGAAACCGCTCGGCACGTAGTCGCCGGGTCGAACCCGCAGTGCGACGGTCGCACCGTGCTCCTGCGCCCAGTCGGCCAGCCCGCCCTCGTCAACCGCCTGGAGGTAGCCGCTGGCGTCGATGCGGACCCCGCCCGCGGTCGGTAGCCGGTCCGGAAGCGTCATGCCGGCGGCGTCGCAGGTCCGTGCCTCCACGGCGGCACAGAGGTCGCGATGAACCGCGTCGACGACGGTCTCGACGTTGATGCTGGACGCGATATGGTGGACGAACCAGACCAGGGTGGCGAGCGAGAGCAGCGCCAGTAGCATGGCCCCCGTGATCGCGAAATGCGGGACGAAGGGGCTCTCCTGCACCGTGCGCACGGTGCGCAGGACCATGAGCGCATAGGCGAAGGTGCCAAGGAAGATGCCCAGGACGATCTGGTTGCGGGCGTCGCGGGTGAAGTTGCGCAGCAGCCTCGGGCCCATCTGCCCGGAGGCCAGCGTCAGGGCCGCGATGGTGATGGAGAAAGTGGTGCCGGCGACCCCGATGGTCGAGGATGCGACCGCGCTCAAGAGCGCCCGGGCCCCCTCGGCGCCGCCGGAATAGCCCCAGTTCTGGTCCGGCGAGGAGGCGTCGTATCCGGCGACATGGGAGGTCTCCAGCCAGATCCCGAGTTGGGCAAGGCCGATGCAGCCAAGCACGATCAGGGCGGGCCGAAGCCAGAACTGGTCGCCCAGGGATTCGATCCAGGCGCGCAGGCGTGCCCTCATGCCGGTTCATCCTTTCCCTCCGAACTCTGGCGTTCGGAGTTCTCACGTCGGACGTTGTCACGATCCTCGCGTAGCACCTGCCATCGCGCCCGCGGCGGGCTATTGCCGGCGGGCCAGCCCTCGCGCTGGCGCGTGCGGTCGCCATCCGACGCCTCGGTCTGGTCGTGTAGGAGAACTTGGCTCGTGGGGTAAGGCAGGTCGATACCGGCCGCGGTGAGCGCGTCCTTGACGTTGGAGATGGCGTGGTCGAGGGCGTCCACCGCGTCCCGCCGCCGGGGCGGGTCGATCCAGAAGCGCGCCGTCATGTCGACGCCGGCGGCCCCGAGACCCGTGACCAGCGCCTCAGGGGCTGGGTCGGCTAGCACCCCTTCGGTCCCGCGCAGGGCCTCGACGATGACGTGGCGCGCCTCCTTCATGTCGTCCCCGTTGCCGATGGTGAGGGGGAAGGCGAGCCGACGCTTGTCGTGCGCGGTAATGACCGTGATCTTGTCTACGAACAGCGTGGCGTTCGGGATCAGCACGCGTTGATTGTCGTAGGTGCGCAGCACCGTGGCCCGCACCCAGACGTCCTCGACCGTGCCCTCGTGCGACCCGGCCCGGATTTGGTCGCCGATAACGAAGGGGCGGGTCAGCAGGATGAGGATGCCGGCCAGCAGGTTTTGCAGCACGTCACGGAAGGCGAAGCCGATGGCGACGCCGCCGATGCTGAGAAGGTTGAACAGGTCGGCGGCCGAGACGGAGGGGAAGGCGACCGAGGCCGCCACAAGGAACGAGACTAGGATGGTCATACCGCCCGCGATGCGCCCGAGCACCGAGGCGGAACCCGGCGAGGCCTCCCGTAACGTGGCGGCGCGGCGAACGGCGGCACGGACCCCTCGGGCGACGAGAAGGCCGAGGCCGAACAGCACGAGGGCGACGGCAAGCCCCGGCAGCAAAGCGGCGGCCGAACGACCGAGCCCTTCGAGGCGCCCGAGCGCTTCCGAGAAGATCATGGGAACCCTTGGGTCATGAGAAAGCCGCCGCTGGCGGTCATGCCATCGGGCGGCGTTTCGGAAGGCGGTCCGCAAGACTCTTCGAGCCCCGCGGACCGAACTGTGGCATCAGCGACGCGGACCGCCGGACGTTCCGCCGTATTGCTGCCCGCCGAACTGGCTGCGCGAAGGCATGCTGGCATTGCCACGGCTGGCTGAGCCCTGCCGCATACGGTGACGGCGCATCTGACGCCTCGACATGCGGACCTGAATGAGGTCGCTGCCGTCCGAAGCTGCGATGCCAGAGGCGTTCATCGGCAAGGCGGCCGACGGCAGGGTCGAGGCGCCGAGGCCGAGGCCGGCTAAGAGCGCGGAAGCCAGGATGGTGTGCTTCATGGTCATGTCTCCTTCGTTAGTCGAGATCACATCTTCTTCTTGGAGTATTCGAATTTTGGCGCGTTCTTAAGGGTGTCCTTGTCAGTGTCGGCATGGACCGCGTACTTGCCGTCCTTGTTGCTGATAGCAAGTGAAGACGGGTCGAGCACGACATAGCTCTCGCCAAGGCCCAGGAAGCCGCCGACACTGACGACGACGCCGGTTAGGGTCTTGCCGTTCTCGATGACCAGGTCCTCGACCTCGCCCACGGTCTCGTTCTTGTTGTTGTAGACGGTTGTGCCCACGAGCTTGGACGACATCACGTCGGCGGGCTTCACGGTCATGAATTTGAGCTTCACCGTCGCCGTGTCGGCCATCTTCATGCCCATCTCCGACGAGGCCGGCATCGCGGTACCGGGTGCGGGCGCGGGAGGAGTGGTTTGGGCCATGGCTGGTAGCGACAGGCAGGCAAGCGAGACGGCAGCGGCGAGGAGGCGATGGGACAAGAAGATCTCCTGGAATGGGCCCAGAGCGGACGGGGATGCCCGCGAAGCCTGGACGGCGATTGAGCGACGCTCGGTCAACCGGTTCGTAGGTCCAACGCGCCCGTTCAGGAAACGTTCATGTCAATCTACCGGCGGCATTGGAACTATAGACTAGTTAGTCTGGCGCCTTCAAAGGCCTATGGGACGGGATGCCTCGATATCAAGAGGCAATTCAGATGATTTATCGCAATCAAAAGACTTCCATCCCTGGCAAGACCCGAGTTGGATGGGCTCGCTTCCTTGAACTTATCGTGATCAGAACGCTGAAACCGTCGGGCAAGTCGACGCGTAAGGGTGGCATGAGCCTCGGTTCCCGAAGCTTCATCTCGCCTATAGGATTTCCCATGATGCGCTCGACCCTGAATGCCGCCCTCCTCGCCATCGGCCTGACCGTGGCCGCCCCGGCCCTTGCCGAGACCTCCCCCATGGTTGGCGGCGCACCGATGATGGCTGACAAGACCATCGTCGAGAACGCATCCAAGGCCAGCAACCTCACGACCCTCGTCGCCGCGGTGAAGGCCGCGGGCCTTGCCGACACCCTGAGCGGCAAGGGTCCGTTCACGGTCTTCGCCCCGACCAACGACGCCTTCAAGAAGCTGCCCGCTGGGACCGTGGACTCGCTGCTGAAGCCCGAGATGAAGAAGACTTTGACGGGCGTGCTCACCTATCACGTCGTCCCGGGCAAGCTCGACGCCAAGGAGCTGATGGCCAAGGCGAAGATGGGCGGCGCCGACGCCAACCTGAAGACGGTCGAGGGCCAGGTCCTGACCGTGAAGATGGACGGCAACCGGCTGTCGCTGATCGACCAGAAGGGCGGCGGCGCCTTCGTCGAGCAGGCCGACGTCAACCAGTCGAACGGCGTCGTGCACGTCATCGACAGCGTGCTGATGCCCAAGTAACCGACAAACAGCCGCTCTACCTCCGTCAGCGGGGGTGGGGCGGTCCCGGAAGCGTGCCGCCAGGTCGGCGTGTGTGCCTCGGGCAGGAACTAAAGTCAGCGGGCAACGCTTCGGTTCGACAACCTCGACGCCCAGGCGTCCGACCGGAACCCGACCGATGCACGCCTTGGACCTCCCCCCCCCTGCAAGGGCCCGCTCCGCTTTGCGCCTCGCCGGCTCCCTTGCCGTCATCGTTGGCCTCTCCGGGCCAGCCGCGGCGCAGTCCGCAGGCAGCTCCATCGACCAACCCACGCCCGGTACGCTCCCATCGGGAACGTCGACCACAAAGGGATCGGATGCCGCGCGCCACCAGGGCACCGGCGGGGTCGCGCCGCCGAGCGCGATCCAGTCCTCGACGGACGTCATGCAGTCCGAAGGCTCGGTTCAGGGCAAGGGCCAGGGCAGTCGAACCAACCCGATCCAGCACCTCCCGAAGGACATGCGCTG
This sequence comes from Methylobacterium sp. WL69, assembly GCF_008039485.1. Taxonomy (NCBI): domain Bacteria; kingdom Pseudomonadati; phylum Pseudomonadota; class Alphaproteobacteria; order Hyphomicrobiales; family Methylobacteriaceae; genus Methylobacterium; species Methylobacterium sp. WL69. The sequence goes on from NZ_VRUZ01000012.1 coordinate 61,469, forward strand.
AGGCGCGCGCCAGCCGGACGGGATGATAATCCCCGGCTCGATGGGCCGATGGCCTGCAGGCCTGCCACCAATCGGCGGGTGTCGCGACAAGGACCTCCGCGATGTTCTTCGATAGCTGGTCCGGCCTGCTCAGGGTCGTGGTCGTCGCTCCCCTGGCGTACGTCGCTCTGATCCTGTTCCTCAGGATCTCGGGCAAGCGCACCCTGACGAAGCTGAACGCCTTCGACCTCGTGGTCACTGTCGCACTCGGCTCGACGTTGTCGTCCATCGTCCTGACGAAGTCGGTCGCGTTGCTGGAGGGCGTCCTCGCCCTCGCGACCCTCATTGGACTGCAATACGCGATCACGTGGTCGAGCGTGCGCTCCGCCCGGGTCCGGTCGCTGGTCAAGGCCGAGCCGACCCTCCTCGCGCACAAGGGGCATCTGGTCGAGGGCGCGATGCGCCGGCAGCGCCTGACCCGCGACGACGTCCTATCGGCCCTGCGCTCGGAAGGGCTGGATGACCTCTCCCAGGCTGCGGCGGTGGTTCTGGAGACCGATGGCTCGATCAGCGTGCTCAAGTCGCTCTCCGGGCGCGAAGACGGCTTGGACGGAGTGCCGCCGCGCGACAGTGACCGACTAAATCTGGGCCGTTCGTGAGATCTCTCGTCCGCCACCCGCTCCTCGTCGTCGCGCTGGCCCTCTCGGCCGCGAGCCTGATCCCGTTGGTGCCCACCGAGTGGTGGTGGGTGCGCCTGCTCGACTTCCCGCGCCTACCCTTCGCCCTGGGATTGCTTGCGGTCGGCCTCGGCCTCCTGTTCTTTCTCCGGGAATCCGCGAGATTGACAACGTCGACGCTGGCCCTCGTGGCGGTCGCCCTCACCGTCGATGCGTGGGTGCTTCGGCCCTACCTGCCGACCGGGGGCGTGAACATCAATGCCTGTCCCGCCGAGCGCCGGCTGTCCGTGATGGTCGCCAACGTCCAGCTTGGGAACCGAAAGGCCCCCCCCCTGGTGGAGGCTGTCGCGCGGGTCGAGCCGGACCTGTTCCTGGCAATGGAAACCGATGCATGGTGGGACGAGGCCCTTAAACCCGTACTCGCGGCGATGCCGCATGCCCTTCAGCGGATCACTGGGTCGTATTACGGCATCCACCTGTACTCCCGGCTGCCTCTGGTGAACGGGAGCATCCGGCACCTTGCGGGTCAGGACACACCAGCCATCGTCACCGGCGTGACCCTGCGCACCGGCGAGGTCGTCGACTTCGTCGGTATCCACCCAAAGCCCCCGCAAGCCTGGCAATCCGCACGCGGACGGGATGCCCAGCTCTACGCGGCGGCGGACGTGCTGCGGACGCGGGTCGAGCCCGGCATCCTCGCCGGGGACCTCAATGCCACGCCCTGGGAGATCGCGGTCGAGCGCATGGTGCGACTGTCGAGATTGATCGATCCCCGTCGCGGCTACGGCTACGTTGCGACCTGGAACGCGAAGGCGTGGTGGATGCGCTGGCCCCTCGACCACGTCTTCCACGAAAGCGGGTTCGCCACGGTGTCGGTCGAGCGCCTCGACGCATTCGGGTCGGACCACTTCCCCTACCTCGTCCGCCTCTGCCGACAGGCCGGGGGAGGTGCGAAGGCGCCACCCGAACGGGAGGCGGACGATGTCGCCGCGGCCAACGCTATCCTTACGGCGGCCGGAGCGCCCGAACGTTTGGGCCCACGTTGAGCACCGTCAATCATCGACACTTCCCGGCAGGCTTTCGCTGCGCGGGCGGGGGACGCCCGTGATCTCCATCTTCGACCTTGCCGCGATGCTGCTGACCCTCTCGGCCCTGTTCGGGTGGCTAAATCGCCGGTTCCTGCGGATGCCACACACCATCGGCCTCCTCGTTATGGGCCTTGCCGCCTCGTTGGCCCTCGTCGGTCTCGACCTCACCTTCCCGTCCCAGCACCTCTACGAGGACCTCACCAAGGTGCTGCGCCAGGTCGACTTCACCGACGTGGTGATGAATGGCATGTTGGCGTTCCTGCTGTTCGCTGGCGCCATGAGCCTCGACCTTCGCACGCTTCGCGACCGGGCCTGGGCCGTGGCCACCCTGGCCCTTCTCGGTACCTTGATCTCGACGGCCATCGTCGGCGCCGCATTCTGGCTGGCGGCCGACCTCATCGGGCGGCCCATCCCGCTCGCCTGGGCGCTCGTCTTCGGGGCGCTCATCAGCCCGACCGATCCTGTCGCAGTCCTGGCGACCCTGAAGAACGTCAAGGTTCCCGAGACGCTGGAGGTCGAGATGCAGGGCGAGGCCCTGTTCAACGATGGCGTCGGCATCGTGCTGTTCACGGTCCTCGTCGCCTTCGCGGCCGGGACCGGGGGCGAGGCCACCAGCGTCACCAGCATCTCCTGGCTCCTGCTGCAGGAGGCGGGCGGCGGCCTGCTCCTCGGGGTCGTCACCGGTTACGTCGCCTACCGGGCCATGCGGACCATCGACGACTTCCCCGTCGAGGTGCTGATCACCCTGGCGCTCGTGGCCGGGACCTACGCGCTCGCCCAGAAGATCCATGCCAGCGGACCCCTCGCGGTGGTCGCCGCCGGGCTCCTCGTCGGCGACCGCGCCCCGCGCGACGCGATGAGCGAGCGGACGCAAGGCTACGTTTCCGCCCTCTGGACGCTCATCGACGAGGTGCTGAACTCGGTGCTGTTCCTGCTCATCGGGCTTGAAGTGCTGGTGCTGCGCTTTGAGACGAACGGCCTGCTCCTCGCCGCCTGCGCGGTGCCCATCGTCCTCCTGGCCCGCTTGATGGCGGTGTCGACGCCTCTCCTCATCTTCCGCTGGGGCGGCCACCTGTCGCCGCGCAACGTACCGTTCCTGACCTGGGCCGGGGTGCGCGGGGGCATCTCGGTCGCGCTGGCGCTGTCGATCCCCGAGAGCGATGCCAAGCCGGCAATCCTGGCAGCGACCTACGCGGTGGTGCTGTTCACCATCATTGTCCAGGGCTCCACCCTCGGCCTCGTCGCGCGAAGGACCTTGCGAGACGTTTAAAGCTTCTTACCGATGAGCGTTGCGCCGCCCGATGTAGCCGACCTCATGGTCGACTAAGTCTCGCGCCTGATGTGCTGGACTAACGCTCCACGGGATCCAGCCTCCGCGGTGCTTCAGACACCGGCATCGTGCAGGTGACCGCGTGATGCGTGAGTATGATAGCCAGCCGACAGCGTCTTGCCGTCTGCTTTTGGACGGCGGGGAGAGCGACGCGTATGACCAAGTTGGGTCGTTATCCGCCTGTCGGCGCACGAAAGGGCACTGAAAACAGACGCACCCCCGAGCATGAAAGTATTCCTCTGCTTCCTCGGGGAGATCTTCCGGACCCCGGCACCATGGGATGTGACGGTCGCGGCCCACACTCGCCGCACGCCCCGGCCTTCTGAGACTGAGGACGCCAGACCCCGATGCGACAGGCGTCCTCGCGTCAGCGTGGATTAGTTCGGTATGAGTTCGCGGGCCGGGCCACCGGTCTCCTGACCACGGGCCTGGGCGTAGCTCGGAAGCGCGGGGTTCTTGGCGTTGCCGCTGTCGGTGTCCATGCGTCCGAGCCAGTATGGGGAGCCGACGGGCGCTGAGAGATTATTGGTCAGGACCGAGTGGGTGTCGGTGTGCTGAACGGTGCGAGCTTCCGAGGCACCCGTCAGAACGGCAAGCGTACAAGCGGACGCGAAAAACAGGCCCGAGAGGTTCTTGAGGGAGTTCATGGCATGTCTCCAGTTATCCTGCCAGGAACGACGATGTCTGACAGCGATAACCGGACAGACGCTAGCTTCTATCTGTTATTCCCGACGTCTCTCAAAATCTTTTTCTTGTCGTTTCGGGTCACTCCATTGTGAGGAGGCATCTCCAAGGCCTGCTAAAAAAGGCGGCGGGATGCTGGAATAAACCGAGATTGGCAGCGTCCATGCCTCCGTAGCCAGCCCCGGAGTGTCTCCGGTCCAGCCGGCGCGAATGCAGGAGCCCCGCCCATGCCAGGAGACCGGACATGACGGACATGATGCGCCTCATCGAGCCGCTGATCCCGGCGCTACGCCGCTATGCGCGGGCCCTTCTGCGCAATCCCACCGATGCCGACGATCTCGTGCAGGACTGCCTGGAGAAGGCGGTCGGTCGCTGGCACCAACGTCAGGCCGACGGCGATGTCCGGACCTGGCTCTTCGCGGTTCTCCACAACCTCGCGGTTACGCAGATGCGCCAGCGCGCCCGCCGCGGGGCCCACATGCCGATCGAGGACACGGCGGAAGCCAACCTCGCCGTGGCGCCCACCCAGGAGAGCGGCCTGCGCCATCGGGATCTGATGACTGCGCTGGAGGCGCTGCCGGAGGAGCAGCGCAGCGTCCTCCTGCTGGTGACGGTGGAGGGCCTGTCCTACGCCGAGACCGCGCAGGTCCTCGCCATTCCGACCGGGACCGTGATGTCCCGCCTGTCCCGGGCGCGGGACCGGATGATCCAGTTGATGGACGGCGCCGAGACGGCCGTTCCTGCCAAGCGCCCGCTCCTGCGGAGGGTAAAATGACCACGCGTCCGATCAGCGAAGACGATCTCCAGGGCCTCGTGGATGAGCGCCTCGATGCCAAGCGGCGCAGCGAGGTCGAGACTTATCTCGGCGACCACCCGGATGCCCACGCGCGGATCGCGCGCATGGTCGCCCTGCGCGAGAACATGCGCGCCGCCTTCGCGCCCATCGCGGCCGAGCCGGTGCCGGCCCAGCTCGACTTGTCGCGGATCGTCGAGGCGCGCCGTCGCCCAGCTCGTCCCGCCTGGCGGGCGATGGCGGCCGGGCTGCTGCTTCTCGTCGGAGGCGCTGGTGGGTGGGGCCTGCGCGAGGTGGTCTCGTCCGTACCGACCGGCATCGAGGCGCTGGCCCAGGAGGCGAGCACGAACTACGCGGTCTATGCTCCCGACCATACCCGCCCCGTCGAGCTCGTCGCCGCAAACCGCGCTGAGCTCGCCGGCTGGTTCTCCAACAGGCTGAAGCGGCCGGTCGGCGTGCCGGACCTGAGTGGTTCCGGCTACCGCCTCATGGGCGGGCGCCTCGTCGCCACGCCGCAGGGGCCCGCCGGCATGCTGATGTACGACGACGGACACGCCACCCGCTTCGTCATGCTGATGCGGCCGATGGCCCAGCCCGGTGACGCGCCGATGCGTGCGCATACCTCGGAGGCGTCGAACGGCTACGCTTGGGCCCAGGACGGGCTTGGCTACAGTCTCGTGGGTGCCGTCGACCCGACCGTCTTGCACCCGCTGGCCAACGAGATCCGTCGCGCCACCGCGAAAGCCATCTGAAGGTCCGCCATGTCCCTCCTGAACGATCTCACCGGCGCTAGTCCCGGCTTAAGTCCGCGCGCCGTCTTCCTGCGGCTTGGTACCATCGGAGCTCTGGTCGCCGGCACCGCGGGGGCCTTCGCGTATGCCGGAGGCTGGCTTTCGCCGGGGGACCTCACCCAGGCGCGCATCGTCGATCGCTTCGAGCAGATCAACGGCCCCCATCCGGGATTCCGGCGCAACCACGCCAAGGGGCTCTGCCTCGCCGGGCGCTTCGAAAGCAGCGGCGGGGGGGCGCGCCTGTCGAAGGCTTCCCTGTTCGCCGCAGGACAGGTCACCCCCGTCACCGGGCGCATCGCGCTTGCCGGCGGACAGCCCTACGCGGCGGATGCGGCCGCGACAGTACGTAGCCTCGCACTTCGCTTTCATCTTCCCGATGGGGAGGAATGGCGCACCGGCAACAATGACATCCCGGTCTTCCCAGTACGGACGCCAGAGGCGTTCTACGCCCAGCTCCTTGCCGCCAAGCCCGATCCAGCTACGGGCAAGCCCGATCCCGAAGCGCTGAAAGCGTTCTTCGCCGCGCACCCGGAGAGCGCGAAGGCGGCGGCTCTGATCAAAGCGCGGACGATCACCTCCGGGTTCGCCGACGACACCTTCCGGAGCCTGAACGCTTTCCGCTTCGTCGCCGCGGACGGTAACGAAACGCTCGTGCGCTGGGCCTTCGTGCCGGAGCAGGCGGCCACAGCAGAGAGCCCCGCTCAGGCAACGCGCGCAGACAAGAATTTCCTGTTCGACGATTTCGCGGCCGTAATCCGTCAGGGTCCCGTGCGCTGGCACCTCATTGTCACCTTGGGTGCGCCCAAAGAAGCTAGCGCCGACGCGACCCTCCCCTGGCCGTCCGAAGGAGCGAGTGTGGACGTCGGCAGAGTGGTCGTCACGGCGACGGAGGCGGAAGCGAACGGCAATTGTCGCGACGAGAACTTCGACCCCCTCGTCCTGCCCGCCGGCATCGTGGGATCGGACGATCCGCTGCTCAGCGCACGCTCGGCGGCCTATTCGCAATCCTTCACGCGCCGAGCCGGCGAACCAAAGGCGCCGAGCGCCGTCCACGACACCCCTGTCTCAGGAGCCGGATTGTGAGCGACCCTGTGCACTTCAACCTGCCGGCTCGGCTGCTGCATTGGACCATGGCGGCGATGGTCCTGGCCATGCTGTTCATCGGCGTAGCGATGGTGACCTCGGTGGCTCACTATCACGCCCTCGTCGCGCTGCACCGGCCCCTCGGCATCGGCATCCTAATCCTCGCGGTGCTGCGTCTGATTAACCGCTGGCGTAGTCCACCGCCTGAATTGCCGTCGGACCTTCCAGGCTGGCAACGGCAGGCAGCGCACGCCTCGCACATTCTGCTCTACGGGTTGATGCTCGCGCTGCCGCTGGTCGGCTGGGCGATGCTATCGGCGGCCGGCTACCCCATTGGCATTGCCGGCTCCGTCGTGCTGCCGCCGATCCTGCCACGCGATCCCGCCCTCTACACATGGCTCCGTCCGCTACACACGGTCTTGGCCTACACGCTGTTCGGCATCATCCTCGCCCATCTCGGTGCCGCACTGTTGCATGGACTGATCCGCAGGGATGGCGTTCTGGGCAGCATGGCCTTTCGTCTGACGGCATCCCAGCCGCGGTGATACAAACTCGGTTACATCGCCCAAGCATGTCTCACGCGGGCTAACGTCCGCTATTGGGTTGCGCTAGCTCCCGCGTGTGTGACCGGGTTGGGTCGTTCTCGGTCGGTCCGCTTTGGAGCACGAGGTCGGGATGGCGGACGTTCGATGAAAAGCGAGAATTGCTCGTTTCAAGAGCAAGAAGCGGAGTTCATCCTCTTCCGCGGGACCGCATAGGTGGCTCGTCGCCTAGCCACGGAGCCCCTCGTGATCGATCCACACGTCACCATCGAGCCCTCGATCCTCTACCTCGGGACCCCGGTCGTCCTCATCAGCACGCAGAACGAGGACGGGACCGCTAACATCGCACCGATGTCCTCCGCGTGGTGGCTCGGGTGGCGGTGCATGCTCGGTCTCCAGACCGCATCCCAGACGCCGCAGAACATGATCCGCACGGGGGAGTGCGTGCTCAATCTGCCGTCGCCGAAGCAGGCCGATGCCGTGAACAGGTTGGCGCGCCTGACGGGCACCGAGACGATACCCGAACTCAAGCAGCGGCTGGGCTACGCGTACGAGCCCTCCAAGTTCGAGGTGGCCGGCTTGACCCCCATCGCATCGCAGACGGTGGCCCCGCCCCGCGCCGTGGAGTGCCCAATCCAACTTGAAGCCGTCGTCGCGGCGCGGCACGGTATCATGGACGACGACCCCCAGGTCGCCGGCCTGATCTCGGCCTTCGAGGTGCGCATCACCCGCGTCCACGTGCATCCGAGCCTGCTCATGGACGGCCACGAGAACCGGATCGACCCGGCAAGGTGGCAGCCGCTCATCATGAACTTCCAGAAGCTCTACGGGGTGTCCCCCACCGAGATCGTTCCCTCCCGCCTCGCGGAGATCGAGGAGAGGAGCTACCGCATGCCAGACGTGGATCGGGCCCGCGGGGAAGCCGAGCATGCCGGCCGGGCGCCGACGCCATGAGCCGCCGGGACGATCACGCGGAAGCGATCCTCGCCGATCCTCGCTGGGCACGCATTGTCGCCCGAGACAGGATGGCCGACGGCCGGTTCTGGTACGCGGTCAGCACGACGGGCGTCTATTGCCGACCTTCATGCCCCTCGCGCGGCTGCAATCCCACGAACGTCACCATTCACGAGACCCTTGAGGACGCGCGGCGAACCGGCTTCAGGCCGTGCAAGCGCTGCAGGCCAGACGGCCCGGCCGCCGAGGTGATGAGTGCCGAACTCGTCACCAGGGCCTGCCGGCTCATCGAGGACGGAGAGACGCCTCCGTCGCTGACCGAACTCGCCGCGGCGCTCGCGCTGAGCCCCGGTTACGTCCATCGCATCTTCAAGGCGCACACCGGCCTGACGCCGAAGGGCTACGCGACGGCCCATCGTGCGAGGCGCGTGCGTGAGGCGCTGGTCGGCGACGGCAGCGTCACCGGGGCGATCTACGATGCCGGCTTCAGTTCCAGCGGCCGCTTCTACGAGGCGTCCAACGCGATGCTCGGGATGACGCCGTCGAGCTTCCGCAAGGGCGGGGCAAGGGAGGAGATCCGGTTCGCCATCGGCGAGACGACGCTCGGCTCGATCCTGGTGGCCTCAAGCGCCAAAGGCGTCGCCGCGATCCTGCTCGGCGACGATCCCGATGCCTTGGCTAGAAGTCTCCAGGACCGCTTCCCCAAGGCGACGCTGATCGGTGCCGACGCCGACTACGAAGCCATCGTGGCCAAGGTGGTCGGTCTCGTGGAAGCGCCCGATGTCGGTCTCGATCTGCCTCTCGAAGTGCGTGGCACCGCGTTCCAGCAAAGGGTCTGGCAGGCGTTGCGCGACATCCCGCTCGGCGAGACCCTGTCCTACGCCGAGGTCGCCGACCGCATCGGGCTTCCGAGCGCGACACGGGCGGTCGCGGGCGCGTGTGCGGCCAACAGGCTGGCGGTCGTGATCCCCTGTCATCGCGTCGTGCGCACCGACGGCGCCCTGTCGGGCTACGCCTGGGGCGTCGAGCGCAAGCGCGCGATCCTGGCCCGCGAGCGGGCGGCCGCCTGAGCGTTCGTTCCTAGCCCTGGCCGCGTCGTGCCGTACCATCGCGGACCGAAGGCGGGCGGATCGATCCTGGGCCACCGCCGGGGCGTCGGTCGCGAACGTATATTGGCCACCATGGAGAACGCGCCATGATCACGACACGCATCGAGGAATTCGATTGGGAGATGTTCGCGCGCGACCTCGACAGGCAGGGCTGGGGCGTGCTGCCGAAGCTCATGGCGGTGGACGAATGCGACGCGATCTCCGGGATGTACGGGGACTCTCCCGCGTTCCGCAGCCATGTCGTCATGGCGCGCCACGGGTTCGGGAAGGGCGAGTACCGCTACTTCTCCTATCCGTTGCCCGAGATCGTCCAGGAACTGCGCGTGGAGCTCTATGCGAAGCTCGCACCGATGGCGAACGCGTGGCACTGCCGCATGGGCCTGGACGCCCGCTTCCCCGCGACCCACGCGCAGTTCCTGGAGCGCTGCCATGCCGCCGGACAGCGCCGGCCGACGCCCCTCCTGCTGCAGTACGGCCCGGGCGATTACAACTGCCTGCACCAGGACATTTACGGCGAGCATATCTTCCCGCTCCAGGTCGCCACGCTTCTGTCCGAACCGAACGAGGCATTCGCGGGCGGCGAGTTCGTGCTGACGGAGCAGCGTCCGCGCATGCAGTCGCGGGCCGCGGTCGTGCCGGTCGCCAAAGGCGACGCGGTTGTGTTCGCGGTGAACAGCCGGCCTCAACGCGGGTCCAAGGGCGACTACCGCGTGACGATGCGGCATGGGGTCAGCGAAGTCCGCTCGGGTCGCAGACACACCGTGGGGATCATCTTCCACGACGCTACCTGAGATGGACCGCGCTCACCCATCCCGTGCCGGCAGATACCCGAAAAGGTCGCCCGGGCGCACCAAGGTATTCCACCCATGGTGGCTCATCCTTCTCGGACACCGCCTCCGCATCTGTGATTAGCCCGGGGTGAGCGACGCTCCAAGATGATCCACAATCGACCGGACTTTCGCCGACGGCCTCGGACCCGCTGGGTAGATCGCATAGACTTCGGCCGGATCGAGCCGGTAGGATTTGAGGAGCTGGGTGAGCCGGCCGTCCCGTAGTTCCTCCCCGGCCATGACACGGGTCGCCAGCGCGATGCCCAACCCCGCCACCGCGGCAGCTAGTATTCCCGACGCCGAGTTGATCCAAAGCCGCGCAGGGACATCGACGGAGGTGGCGGTCCGGTTGTGCGTGAAGCGCCAACTCTCGCGACCGAACAGGCCGTGCTGGACGATACAATCGTGCCGGGCGAGTTCGGCCGGGTTGGCAGGGGTACCGCGGGCCGCGAGATAAGCCGGCGCCGCGACCACCAGCCGCTCGACCACGGCAAGCCTGCGAGCTCCGAACGTGGAGTCCGCCGGCGGCCCGACGCCCAGGCGGATGGCGACGTCAACACCGTCCATGATGAGGTTCTGGCGCGCATCGCTCATGGTGATCTCGACCCGGAGGTCGGGATGCCGGGCGAGGAACGTCGACAGCGCGGGGACGACGGCGCGTGAACCGTAGAGTACCGGCATCGCAAGGCGGATGACGCCCTGTAGGGAATCAACCCCACGGGCCGCCTGCTCCGCCTCCTCGACCTCCGCGAGAAGGGATCTGACCCGCTCTAGGTACAGGCTGCCGGCTTCCGTCAGGGAGATGCTGCGGGTGGTGCGCAACAGCAGCGTCGTACCCAGCCGCGCCTCAAGCGCTCCGACGACGCGCGAGACGGAGGGCTGCGAGAGCATCAGTTCGCGTCCCGCTCGCGACAGGCTCCCAGTCTCCGCCACACGGACGAACACGGCCATTTCCTGCCAGCGATCACTCATTTGAAATCCGGATAGATGTTCTTTGTTATGAGTGAATACACTGACCTTTGCAAATGGCCTATCTCCTAGCTCACGGCGTCACCGCGGCGCACGGGAGAACGGCGATCAGGCTTCAGGACAAGCTCGACGCCATGCCTGAGGCATTCGAGAAGAAAAGGAGTGTTTTGCTATGGCCATCAAGATCTACGGCGACCCTGGTTCCGGAAGCAGGCGCCGCGTCACCTCGGCGGCGGCCGCCATGGGCGTCGACATCGACATCGTGGACATCGATCTCTTCAAGGGCGAGAGCCACACGCCCGAGTTCCTGGAGTTGAACCCGCACGGCCTCTCGCCCGTGATGGTGGACGGCGACTTCGTCCTCTACGAGTCCGCGGCGATCAACCTCTACCTCGCCGAGAAGGCGGGCAGCGACCTGGCGGGCCGTACGACGCGTGAGCGGTTCGAGATCCTCCAGTGGATGTTCTGGTCGGGCGAGCAGTGGCGCGTCTTCGCGACGCTCACCTTCGATGAGGTGCTCGCCAAGCGCTTCGTGGGCCAGCCTGCCGACGAAAGCATCGTCAAGCTGGCAGCCGACAAGATCCGGGCTGCCGCAGCCGTACTGAATGCGCACCTCGCGACGCACGATTACCTGGTCGGCGACCGGCTGACGCTGGCCGATTTCGATGTCGCCGGTCCGTTCTCCCAGAACGAGCGGACGAAGATCCCTCTGAACGAGTTCCCGAACCTGGTCGCATGGCAGCAGCGCATGCTTGCCACGGTGCCGGCATGGGCCTCGACGAAGCGCGAGGTCGACGCCCGCATCGACGGTGCCCTGGCGGCGGTGGGCATCACGCTCTGAAGCCGGGCGCCGGCATCGCCGAGGGCGGCCTGCGCCACATCGGAAAGGCAGACCCATGAATATCGACTTGAGCGGCCGCACGGCGATTGTCACGGGCTCCACCGCGGGCATCGGCCGAGCCACCGCCGAGGGCTTGGCGCGGACCGGTGCCTCGGTTGTCGTCAACGGCCGCACGCGGGCGCGGGTCGACGAAGCGGTTCGGCAGATGCGCGCGGCATTTCCGGGGAGCGTCATCTCCGGCGTCGCCGCGGACCTGTCGACAGCGGACGGCGCGAAAGCCTTCGTCGCGGAGGTGCCGGATGCCGACATCCTCGTGAACAACGTCGGCACGGCGTTCCTCCGGGAGTACCGGGGCATTCGGGATATCGCGGCCATTCCTGACGACGACTGGCTCGACCTGTTCCAACTCAATGTCATGAGCGGCGTCCGCCTATCGCGACATTACCTGCCGCGGATGGTCGACAAGGGCTGGGGGCGCGTCGTCTTCGTCAGCAGCGAGTCCGGGGTCAACACGCCCAAGGAGATGCTCGACTACGGGATGACAAAGACGGCGCAACTCGCCGTCTCGCGCGGCCTGGCCGAGGCGGTGGCAGGCACGGGCGTCACGGTGAACGCCGTGCTCCCGGGGCCGACCCGGTCCGAGATCCTCGGGAAATTCATGGCGAGGCAGGCAGAGGCGAACGGCATCACGGTGGAGGAAGCCGAGCAGGGCTTCCTCCAGGCGCTGCGGCCGACGAGCCTGATCCGGCGCTTCGCCACCACCGACGAGGTCGCGAACATGATCGTCTACGCCTGCTCGGAGCAGGCATCCGCGACCAGCGGCGCAGCCCTGCGTGTGGACGGCGGCGTCGTGCGCTTCGTGGCCTGATGTCGAGCGCCCGGCGGTCTCGCCGTACCGTCTTTCCAAACATCGTCGCATCCGTGGCGAAACCAGAGACAGGACAAGCGAATGGGCAAGCTCGACGGGAAGATAGCGATCATCACCGGCGGCAGCGAAGGCATGGGTCGCTCGACCGCGCGACTGTTCGTTGAAGAAGGTGCCAATGTCGTCATTACCGGGCGGAACCAGGATACCCTGGATGCCGCCGTGCGGGAGATTGGCGGAGCAGTCGAGGCGTTCCGCGGCGACATCAGCAACCTCGCGGATCTCGATGCCCTCAGGACCTACGCTGAGGCGAGGCACGGCCGTGTCGACGTCCTGTTCGCCAACGCGGGAGGCGGCCGCCTCGGACCGTTCGAACAGGTTACGGAGGAAGATTTTGACCACACCTTCGATACGAACGCGAAGGGGACGTTTTTCACCGTCCAGAAGCTGCTGCCACTCATCCCGGATGGCGGGTCCATCATCCTCAACACATCGATTGCCGGCTCCAAGGGCTTGCCGGATTTCAGTGTCTACTCGGCGACCAAGGCGGCGATCCGCTCGTTCGCACGCACCCTCACGACGGACCTCAAGGGAAGGGGCATCCGCGTGAACGCCCTGGCACCGGGACACACCGCGACCGACATCATGCGCAAGGCCGGGATATCCGTTGAAAGCATCGACGGGATCAATGCTCGGATCCAGGCACAGGTGCCGGCCGGCCGCATCGGCACGGGCGACGATATCGCAAAGGCGGCGTTGTTCCTCGCCTCGGACGACGCATCGTACGTGACCGGCATCGAACTGACGATTGATGGCGGCTGGGCGCAGGTCTGAGACCTGCGAGTATGCGGAAAGCGATGGTTATAGGTTCGAAGCTGACGACACCGCGGCAGCGGGGACGTCAGCTTTCGGAGACTGCATCGGGTCCCGCAAACGACGGGCTTGGGTCGCTGCCGGAACGTCTGCTTCTGGAATCAAGGTCGAGGTCCGGTTGCCTGACGCTTGCCCCCTTCAGCGTCGGTCGGGGCGTGGGTGTTCGCAATAACCAAAAGTTCTCATTACCTGTCCGACGTCAGCACCTGTGGGACAGAATGAGGGTCTTCACGAACGGAGGATGGCTGGTTCATCGTAGCCCCTGAGGAGCGAAGATGAAGCAGACATCCGGACCGGCCAAGAAGCCGGCAGAAGCGGTGATCAAGGACATCCGTCGGGCCACACGTCGGCAGTTCTCCTCCGAGGAGAAGATCCGCGTGGTGCTCGAAGGCTTGCGTGGCGAGGACAGCATCGCCGAGTTGTGTCGACGTGAGGGGATCGCCGCCTCGATGTACTACGGCTGGTCCAAGGAGTTCCTGGAGGCTGGCAAGAAGCGCCTGTCCGGCGACACGGCTCGTGCGGCAACGGCGGACGAGGTGCGGGATCTGCGCCGCGAGACGGGGGCGCTCAAAGAGGTCGTAGCTGATCTTGTCCTGGAGAACCGTCTGCTTAAAAAAAGCATGAGCGGGGCTGGGGGCGACGAGGCATGAGGTACCCGGCCCCCGAGAAGCTGGAGATCATCCGGCTCGTCGAGCAATCCCACCT
>NZ_VRUZ01000130.1:0-9060 GCF_008039485.1 Methylobacterium sp. WL69
GCCCTGCCCGCCCCCGCGACCCTCGCCGCGCCCGTCGGGGCCGCCCGGCCCATCGCCGCCTGGGTCGCCTTCTGCGAGCGCTACGCCGCCGAATGCGCCCTCGACGCGAACGAGCCCGCCCGCATCACCCTGACTCCGGCGGCCTGGACCACCATCACGACGGTGAACCGCCGGATCAACGCCGCGATCCGCCCCGTGACCGACCTCGACCATTGGGGCACGCCGGACCGCTGGGATCTGGCCGAGGACGGCGCGGGCGACTGCGAGGATTTCCAGCTCCTCAAGCGCAAGCTCCTGGCCGAGGCCGGCCTGCCGCGCCGGGCCATGCGGATGACCGTGGTCATCGACGAGAAGGGCGAGGGCCACGCGGTCCTGACCCTCATCACCGACCGCGGCGACTTCATCCTCGACAACAAGACCGGCGCCGTCCTGCCCTGGCACCGCACGGGCTACGTCTTCATCAAGCGCGAGGGCACCGACGCGGTGGCCTGGGTCTCCCTGGGCGGCGTCACCTCGCCCACCACCACGGCCAACCGCTGACCGCGCGGGCTGACCCGCATCGCCGTCCGGGATGGAACCCGCCGCGGCCCCAACGGTTAACGGGGGTTTAACTTAACGATTGAGCGCCGGGCTCAGCCGTGCCAACTTTGCCGTCTCGGCAATGGACGGCAGGGCGACCCGGATGCGGCACGCGATTCTGCACAGCCTCGGTGGCCCGGCGACGGGCGGCGCGGACACCCTTCGCAAGCGCCTGTGCCGCGCGGCGCGGCTCTCCCTCGTCGGGGCGATCCTGCTGCTCGGCGGCGCCGGCATCGAGGCGCGGCCCGTGGCGGCCCTGCCCGACGCGCCCGCCATCGGCGAGGGGGCGAATGCCCGTCCGGTGGCGGCCTGGAACGACTTCTGCGCACGCTACCCGCGGGAATGCGCCGTCGACGCCCGGGAGGCCGCCCGCATCACCCTGACGCCGGCGATCCGGGCGACCCTGGACAGCGTCAACCGCCGTGTCAACGAGCGCATCCGCCCGATCACCGACATGGCCCATTGGGGCGTCGTCGACCGCTGGGACTTTCCCGATGACGGTGCGGGCGATTGCGAGGATTTCCAGCTGCTCAAGCGGCGGATGCTGGTGGAGCGCGGCCTGCCCCGGCGCGCCCTGCGGATGACCGTGGTCATCGACGACATCGGCGAGGGTCACGCCGTCCTCATGGTGCGGACCGACCGGGGCGACCTCATCCTCGACAACAAGACCAACGCGATCCTGTCCGGCCCGCGCACGGGCTACACCTTCATCAAGCGCGAGGGCCAGGACGGCCTCGCCTGGGTCACCCTCAACGGCGGCGCCTCGCCGGTGGCGACGGCCAACCGGTGAGCGTCACACGCCAGCGATGAGATGGGCCAGATCGAGGGCGACGCGGCCCGACATCAGGCTCCAGCCGCAGGCGATCATCGTGGCGATCATCACGAACGGGATCGGCCGGCGCTCAAGGCGCCGGCCCCGGACGGTGTTGCGCAGGATGATGAAGGGCGCGCCGAAGGCCAGCATGGGCAGGGCCGCCACGGCGGTGACGCCGCCGCCCTCGAGCAGGCTGAAGCTCGCCCGCCGCTCGGTGAACAGCTCGAACGCGCTCGCCAGCAGGCCCGACAGGGCGAGGCCGATGCACAGGGTCTGGATCGAGTCGAGGGCCGAGGGGCTGAGGGTCATCACGCGAACGCTCCACCGTTGAGAAACCGTGGCGCCCACTCTGCCCTGCCGTTTACGAAACGTTAAGACTTTCTTAGCCTTACGGTTAAATCCGCGCACAGGCCATCGGCCGGTGCGTGTCGTTCCGTTTCGCGCGGTTCAGTCCTCGAGGTCGATGTCGAGGATCGCCATGGCGAAGTTGAACGAGCGGTCGCCGTCCTCGTCGTCCACGGAGACCACGCCCAGGAACTCCTCGCCGATATAGACCTCGGCCGAATCGTCCTTCTTCGGGCGGGGGACGAGGCGGATATTGGCGTTGGCGAAGGTCCGGCGAAGGAAGTCCTGTACCTTGGTGATGTCGGTCTTGGTCACGCTGATCGCCTCTCGCGTTCGGGATCGGCCCGCGCCCGATGGCGGTCGCGGGGTTCGAGTCCGGGACCGCTTGCCACGCCGCCGGGGCCTGGGCAAGCGGAGCACGGGAGCGGGCCGTCAGCCCTTGCCGAGAACCGGCTCCCCGTTCCGGACCGGTGCGTCAGATGCCCTCGGCCATGTGAATGAAGGTTTCGAGGCCCAGCAGCTGGTCCATGGCGCGGGCGGGCTCGGCGCAGCCGGCCGTGCCGACGACGCGGGCGGGCACGCCCACCACCGTGGTGTGGGGCGGCACGGCGCGCAGCACCACCGAGCCGGCGGCGACGCGGGCGCATTCCCCGACCTCGATGTTGCCCAGGATCTTGGCGCCGGCGCCGATCATCACGCCGCGGCGGATCTTGGGGTGGCGGTCGCCGCCCTGCTTGCCCGTGCCGCCCAGCGTCACCGCGTGCAGGATCGAGACGTCGTCGTCGATCACCGCCGTGGAGCCGACGACGAGGCCGGTGGCATGGTCGAGGAACACCCCGCGCCCGATCCGGGCCGCCGGGTGGATGTCGGTCTGGAACACCTCCGACGAGCGGCTCTGCAGGTAGAGGGCGAGGTCGCGGCGCTTGTGCGTCCAGTACCAGTGCGCGAGGCGATGGGCCTGGAGCGCGTGGAAGCCCTTGAAGTACAGCACCGGCTCGATGGCGCGGGTGGTGGCCGGGTCGCGGTCGAGGACCGCCCCGATATCGGCGCGAAAAATCTCGCCCAGGCGCGGATCGTCGGCGATGGCCTCGTGGAAGCCGTGGGCCACGAGTTCGGCCGGGAGGGACTGGTGTCCGAGGCGCGCGGCGACCCGGTGTGCCACCGCCGCCTCGAGGCTGGGGTGGTTGAGGATGGTCGCGACGATGAAGGAGGCGAGCTGGGGCTCCTCGCGCACGAGGGCCTCGGCCTCGGCGCGGACGCGGGTCCAGATCGGATCGAGGGTCGCGACCGTCTCCCGGTCGGCGGGCCTGGTCAGGGAAGAACGGGCGGACATGGGCTCCTCCTCGAACACTGCTGGGTCCGGACTTGCCGACCCTCGAATTGCCGAACCCGGACTTGATCTGCCCAGGTCCCGGTTCGGCCACCGCAGTGGCGATTGTCTACGCGAAAACGTCGTCGAAGCGGAACGGCCGCGTGCGGCGGGCCTTCGGGAGACCATCGTTCGCCGTCACGCGGAGCGCGGCCTGCGCTATAGCGTGTGGTGCGGCTCCGGACCGATCAAGGGCGGCGGGTGCCGCACCCCCCTGCGCGGGGCCCGAAATCCGGGCGGGGCCCGAAATCTTCGCGGGGCCCGAAATCTGCGCGGGACCCAAGACAGGACCGGGTCTCACGCATGGCGGGACTGATCCGGGGCGCCGAAGCGCGCCTCGATGGCGGCGGCGAGGCGATCGACCATGGTCTCGACGGGAACGTCGGAGGTGTCGACCACGGAGGGCGCCCGCGCGTAGAGCGGCTCGCGGCTGGCGAGGACCGCCCGCAATTCCTGCATGGCCGAGGGGTGGTCGCCCGTGGTCGCGAGATCGCCCTGCTCGCGCACGCGCTGCATGTGCTCCTCGGGCCGGGCCCGCAGCCAGATCGTGAAGAACGCCTGCAGCAGGAGGTCGTAGGTCAGGGGCTCGGCGACGATGCCGCCGCTGGTGGCGAGGATCAGGGGGCCGGGATGCTCGGTGAGGCGGCGCAGGGCCGCCTGCTCCAGGCGGCGGTAGCCCTCCTGGCCGTAGATCGCGAAGATCTCCTTCACCGACAGGGCGTTCTCGCGCTCGATCTCGGCGTTGAGCTCGACGAAGGTCCAGCCGAGGCGGTCGGCGACCCGGCGCCCGAGGGTCGATTTCCCGGCCCCGCGCAGGCCGACCACGGCGACCCGGGGCTGCGGCGCGTCACCCCCGGCGGGGGCGTGACCCGACAGGATGCCCTTGGCCAGGGCGATCTGCTCGCTCGAGGCCTGCCCGAGGAGATCGCGGACCACGTGCCAGTCCGGCGTGGTGTCCTGGCCGGCGATGAGGTCGTCGAGACGCACGCCCATGGCATTGGCGACCCGGCGCAGGAGGATGATCGAGACGTTGCCCTGCCCGCTCTCGAGCTGCGCGATGTAGCGCTCGGACAGGCCCGACGTCTGCGACAGGAGCTTGCGCGAGAGGCCGCGAACCGTGCGGGCGTGCCGGACGCGCCGGCCCAGCTCTGCCAGGAAGGTCGATTCTTGTTCTGCCGCGCCGGCCATGCCGTCGTTCGTCTTCTCGATTGGCGGACAGGCCGGGGCCTGCGCAACTCTGGATCTCAGGCCCATCGCGCGCCGACCCACAACATGAGAGGTCGGTACGATAATGCTTCGGCGAAGGGATCGATATCTCTATCGGATTCCGGTTCGGAAATATTACGTCGATGCGGCACTGTACGGAACAGGATTAATAGTCCCATGACGCGGTCACGAAAACCGCCTTGGGTCGAAAATCCTGTGCGGTGCAACATGTGAGGCGCCGGGCGGACGAGCGCAAGCGGTCCGGGCCCGCCCGCGAGGGAAAACCTGCAGGCGCGGGGAAACGGCGCGGCGTGGGCGCATTCCCGCCCGGACACGGGGAAATCCCCCGACGGGCCGCGCGAAGGGCCCGATCCGTTCGGAAACCGCGACGGAACGTTCGCCGGACGCGCGGGGCCGGCCGGTTGCGCCGCGCGAAACGGAGCGCCCTACTGATCGGCGGGCAGCGCCGAGGCTTCGAGGACGGGCGCCGCGACGGCCTTCTTCGCGACAATTGGTCGCCCCGCCGAGGCGAGCAGGACGGCCGAGGGCCGGCGCGGCGGCAGGGGCACCTCGACGCGCTCGCTCGGCGTCGCGTCGGTGGCCTGCGAGGCCGCGGGCATCTGCGAGGCCATCGGCGCCGGGGCGGGCGCGAGGGGCGCGATGGCGGCCGGCGCCGGGTCGAGGCTCGCCATCGCCGCGGGCGCGATGGAGCCCGAGAGGCCGGCGGGCCGGCGCGGCGGCAGGGGAACCTCGACGCGCTCCGTCGGGACGGTGTTGGCCGTCGGGCTCGGAGCGTAGGCCAGGGCCGTGGCGGCGGCGGCGAGGTTGGGATCGGCGGGTGTCGTGCGGTCGAAGGCGCTGGCGAAGGCGGCGCCGGATTTCGCCCCGGAGGCGACGGTGGTCAGGTCCTCCGGCACCTCCGCCGGGATGCCGAGGCGCTTGGCGGCGTAGTAGTAGCCGCGGTTGTAGTAGCCGTAGGCCCGGGCGAGGTCGCCCTTGGCGGTCTTGTAGGCGCCGGCGAGGTAGGCGATGCCGTAGCGCAGGTTCACCGCCGGGTCGAACAGCCCGGCCGCGTCGCCCTGGTAGCCGAGGCCGCGGGCCGTGGCGGGCTTGATCTGCATCAGGCCCAGGGCGCTGCCACCCTTGGCGTTCGGGTTGTAGTTGCTCTCGCGCTTCACCACCGCGTGGACGAAACTCGCCGGCACGCCGGCGGCGCGGGCCTGCTCCTCGATCAGCGCGTCGATGTTGTCCCGTGCGGCCTTGCCCTGGGCGAGGGCCGGGGCGGGCAGGATCTGGGCCGGGATGGCCAACGCGGCGACGGCGAGGAGCAGGAGGCGCTGGTTCATGCGGTGACCCGGATCGTCCTTGTTCTGAACGGTCAAGGTCGGGGCCAAATGAGGCTGGAAAGCGGCTCGGTGCCCCGATTGCGGCCGCATACCGAGGCTTTCCCCGTGTGCTGTGGCGCACAGGATACACACGCGGGAAACGTGCGCGGTCCGCCCACGTCGGATTTCCCAGTCCGCGCAAGGGTCTGGCCCGCCGGCGCCGGGCCGGGGGCTTCAGGCCGGAGGGCGGTGCAAAACGAATTCGTCGATGGCCCGCGAAAAACCCTCGCTGTCGTTGTCCGCGGTCACGGCCCGGGCCGCCGCCTTCACAGCCGGGTCCGCATTGCCCATGGCGATGGACAGGCCGACCTTCGAGAACATCGGCACGTCGTTGCCGGCATCCCCCAGGGTGGCGATGCGGGCGCGGTCGATCCCGAGGCGCCGGCTCATGGCGTCGACGAAGCCGCCCTTGCCGGCGCCGGCCGGGGTCACGTCGAGGTAGTAGGGCTGGGAGCGGTGGACGTCGGCCCCCTCCCCCAGGGCGGCGGCCAGGCGGGTCTCGCAGGCGGCGAGGTGCGCCGCGTCGGCGCTGACCCCGACGATCTGGGCGGCCTGATCGAGGAGCGGGTCGAGGTCGGCCACCACGGTCGGCTCCGCCCCGAGGGTGCGCCGTTCGAGGTCGGTGTAGGGGCCGCGCGGGTCGCGCAGGGTCCAGGCCCCGTGCGCGAACACCCAGATGTCGAGGCCGTCCCGTGTCATCCGGGCGACGGCGTCCCGCGCGACGGCGGCCGGGATCAGGGTCTCCGACAGGATGCGCAGGTCGGGGGCGACGACGGTGCTGCCGTTGAAGGCGCCCAGCGGCAGGCGCAGGTCGAGGTCCGCCACCAGGCCGGCGAGGCCCATGGGCGGGCGGCTCGACGCGATGGTGAAGCCGATGCCGGCCTGCGCGAGGCGCCGCACCGCCGCGCGGGTGGCCGGCGTCAGGCGCTTGTCCGTGGTCACCAGGGTGCCGTCCACGTCGGAGATAACGAGGGCGATGGGCGGGGCGGATGCGTCCATGGGCGGTCTATGTCTCCTGCTGGCCCTCCCCCAATCCCAGACGGGCCGCGATCGTTGCCGCGATGGCGTCGGCGGGCGCGTCGATGCCGACCACGACGGCGTTCTCCTCCGGGGCGGGCGGCTCCAGGATGGCGAACTGGGTGTCGAGGAGGGCGGCCGGCATGAAGTGCCCCTGGCGCCGGGCGAGGCGGCCCTCGATGAGGTCGCGGTCACCCGCCAGATAGGCGATCCTGACCTCGGGGCGTCCGCGCACCAGGGCGTCGCGATAGGCCCGCCGCAGGGCCGAGCAGACCACGATTCCGGGCTCGCGGGCCTGGAGCCGGGTGTCGATCCAGGCGCCGATGGCGGCGAGCCAGGGCGCGCGGTCGTCGTCGTCCAGGGGATGGCCGGCATGCATCTTGGCGACGTGCGCGGCGCTGTGGAACGCGTCCCCGTCGACGAAGGCCCAGCTGAGGCGCTCCGCCAGGCGGGCCGCCACGGTGCTCTTGCCCGAGCCCGAGACGCCCATCACCACGATCACGCCGGGCCCCCGGTCGAGGGACGGAAGATGGCCTGCCTGCATGCGAAACCCCGGTCCGCGGGTTTGGGAGTGTGGCCGGCCCGGACGGCACCGGTCCACGGCGATCCTTCGGTGGCGATCCTTCGGTCACGCCCCCGGCGCCGCGGCCGGTTCGGGCGCGGGCGATGGATGGAGCACCCGTGCGCGCAGGCGCTGGGGGCCGAGGGTCATGGCGAAGAAATCGTAGGCGCCGCGCCGGTCGTTCGCCATGAGAAACTGGAAGTGCATGCGGAACGGCCGCCAGCGGACCCGGCGGTAGGTCTCCGGGCTGATGATCTCCCGGAACCGCGCGGAGCGCACCAGGGGGTTGGTCACCGGCCGGTCGCCCAGGGGCAGGACCAGGTCGCGCACGGGATTGAAGCCGGGGAAGTTCATCCAGTCCTGCGGCGCCTGGTAGTCGACCCAGACCAGGCGTGGGCTGGTGCAGAGATCGGCGATCTCGGCGCGCAGGCGGCGGGCCCGCGGCTGGATCGCCACGAGGGGCAGGCCCGAGCCGAGGGTGACGAGGGCGAGACTCGTGTGCCCGGTGCCGAGGTCGGGGGCGCGGGCCAGCACCCGGGCGGCGACCTCCACCGCCGTGAGGGCGCCCGAGGAATGGCCGAGCAGCATCACCTCGTCGACGGCGATGCCCTCGTCCGCGAAGGCGGCGAGGCGGGCGATCACATGGTCGGCGAAGGCATCGAGGCGGGCCTCGTAATTCGGGCGCCAGCCCTGGCCGTGCTGCCAGTTGAACACCCAGTCGTTGAGGAGCTGCCAGAAGAAGAACCGGTTGAGCAGGGCTTCGATGGCCTTGATCCAGCCGAGCCCGACGAGGAGGCCCAGGGGAATCGTCGCCCAGAGCGGCCAGCCGAGGCTGTGTCCGAACCCGTCGCCGAGGTGGGCGTGGACGAAGCCCGCGATGGCGAGGCTGGCGAGGACGAGGGCGACGAGCAGCACGAACGGATAGAGGATGACGTTGCCGTACTTCCAGTTGAGCCGGTAGAACCGCAGCATGAGACCGCCCAGGATGGCGTGCAGGGTGCCGATCACCAGGAGGCCGGCGCTGAGGACGCGCCAGCGCCCGAAGTCGCGGGCGACGAGGTCGTCCCACAGGAGCACGTCGTATTCCGTTCGCGCGCCCCCCGTGGCGGGCTCGGCCGCCACGCTCCAGCTCTGCACGAGGCCGTCGGGACTCGTCGTGGCGGGGCCGATCCGGGGTTTGGGCTGCCCGAAGCGCTTCGCCGAGCGGACGAGCTCACGGACGAACAACATGCGATAGCGGGTGCGCCCCTCGGGATCGTAGCCCGGAACGTAGAAGACATGGCGCCTGTGGACCGTGCCCGGTGTCGCCTCGGGCAGGTTCGGAGGGGTGTAGTCGAACGAGAGCATGGCGCATCGTTGTTCACGGCCTCGGGAGACGAAGCCTGTCCGGTCAGAGACAAGGGGCACGGCGCCAAGGTTCCGGCAAGCGCCGCGGAAAGGTTTGGGCAAGTATCGGGTCACAGCCGTGTGATGGGGCGCCCGGCCGGTGCACAGCGGGGATGGTTCGCGGGTTCGGCCGGTCGCGGCCGGACTGTGACCCCCCCGCCACGGACAGGGCGGCGGCGATGGTCTAGGCAGCGGATGAGAGAAACCGACAGGCGATCCTGCATGCGCGTTCTGCCCCTGGCCCTCTGCACCGCCCTGGCGGTGTCGGGCTGTTCCTCGATCCTTCCCGGTGCGGGTCCGACGACGGGCGCCATCGTGGACGGGGCCGACGTCTCGACCAGCGAGGGCACCTTCGCGCGCTACGAACTCGTCGATCTCACCGCCGCCACCGTCGAGG
>NZ_VRUZ01000131.1:0-9003 GCF_008039485.1 Methylobacterium sp. WL69
GGCGGAGCCGACGGCCGCGATCCTCACCGAAATCCTCGGCTTCACCGAGGATGCGCGGGAAGGGTCCTCGACCCGCTATGCCAGCGGGGCGACGGAGGGCGGCTTCGATTTGGGCGCGGTGCGGCTCCAGGCCGGCGGGCAGCTTCAGGCCGGTGCCGAGGTCGGCCACGGCCTCGTCCGCGTCGAAGCCCGGCACGTCCGTGGCGATCTCGAACAGCACGCCGCCGGGCTCGCGGAAGTAGACCGAGCGGAAATAGGCCCGGTCGCGCTGCTCGGTGACGCCGAGGCCGTGGCGCGTGGTCAGCGCCGCGACCATGGCTGCCTGCGCGGCGTCGTCCGCCGCCCGGAAGGCGATGTGGTGGACGGAGCCCGCCCCCTGGCGACCGCGCAGGAACTCGCCGACCGCCCGCAGGGTGACGAAGCCGCCCTCCGTCGCCCCGCTGGCATAGCGGGTCGAGGACCCTTCCCGCGCATCCTCGGTGAAGCCGAGGATTTCGGTGAGGATCGCGGCCGTCGGCTCCGCCTCGCCGAGCAGCAGGGTGACCCCGTGCAGGCCCCGGATGGCGTGCTCGGCCGGGACGCCGCCGCCGGTCCAGGCCGCTGCATCGTCCAGATCGGTGACGCCCACGAGGGCCAGCATCATCCCGTCGGGATCGCGCAACCGCAGGGTCGGCTCACCCATCACCGCGACGGGGGCCTCGTGGACGACGCCCGCCTCGACGAGGCGCTGCAGCCACCAACCGATGGAAGCCCGCGGCACCCGGAACGCCGTCTCGCTGGTCTCGCCCACACCGACCCGGCCGGGGGCCGCATGGGCGATGGGGAAGAACGTCAGGATGGTGCCGGGCCGGCCGGTCTCGTCGCCGTAATACAGGTGGTAGGTGCCGGGATCGTCGAAATTGACGGTCTTCTTCACCAGCCGGAGGCCGAGGGTCTCCGTGTAGAAACCGAGGTTGCGCGCCGCCGAGCCGGAAAAGGCGGTGACGTGGTGGAGGCCGTGAAGGGTCATGTCGTGATCTCCGTGGTTCGTTGGAGACAAGATGGCCCTTGCCGACACGCGCGAAAACGGAAACGATGGAAACACATCGTTTCCGGAATGCGCATATGAAGCTCCCCGATTTCGAGGCCTGGGCGGTGTTCGCCAAGGTGGCCGAGACCGGCTCGTTCGGGCAGGCGGCCCGCGACCTCGGGGTCTCGCCCGGCACCGTGTCGAAGGCGGTGGGACGCCTGGAGGCCCGCATCGGCGCGCGCCTGTTCCACCGGACCTCGCGCAAGCTGGCGCTGACGGAATCGGGCCTCGCCGCGCGGGACGGCGCGGCCCGGCTCCTCGCCGAGGGCGAGGCGGCGGAGGCTGAGGCCCGCGCGGCGCCCATGTCGTTCGGGGTGACGCACGTGGCGCCCCTGCTGCCGGACTTCCTGGCGGCGCATCCGGGCCTGACCATCGACCTGCATCTCAGCGACGCCCTCGTCGACCTCGTCGGCGGCGGCTTCGACATCGCCCTGCGCATCGCGGCGCTGGCCGATTCGTCCCTGCGGACGCGCCGGCTCTGCACGGTCCACCGCTCCCTCGTCGGCGCGCCGGCCTATCTCGACGCGCAGGGCCGGCCGACGCATCCGCACGACCTCGCCCGCCACGCCTGCCTCGGCTACGCCTACCTGCCGAGCCCCGACCGCTGGCGCTTCCTCGGCCCGGACGGCACCGAGGCCGTGGTGATTCCGGGCGGGCCGCTGCGCGCCAACAACGCCGATGCGTTGGCGCCGGCCCTGCGGGCCGGGCTCGGCCTCGCCGTCCAGCCGGACTTCATGCTGTGGGACGACCTCGCGGCCGGGCGCCTGGAACGGGTCCTTCCCGGCTGGTCGCCGCCGCCCATCGCCCTCCACCTGATGACGCCGCCCGGCGATCCACGCCCGGCCCGGGTCACGGCGCTGGCCGACTACCTCGCCCGCGCGCTGTCGGCCGCGCCCTGGGCGCAACCGGAACGACCTCCCGCGCAGGGATTTCCGAACGAGACGCGGGTCCCCTCTCCTGGAAGGCACGGCGATCGCAGCTGATGGTCGCGGTTTGAAGCCGCCGCCGAAGGGCGTCGTCGAGAAGCAGAGTTTCCGGCGCGCATCCCCTCGCCCCGCCTGCGGGGAGAGGGACGCGTCTCCCCCCTGCCGGGGAGCGCGTCGAGGCGGCAGCCGACGGTGAGGGGGCGAATCCGGATGAGGCTCCTCCGACGCAGCCCCCTCACCGTCGCTGCGGCTCCGCCTGCGCTCGCCGCAGGCACGACGGGGTGCCTGCGGCCCTCTCCCCGCAGGCGGGGAGAGGGGGATGCGCGCAGACGCTCTGCGCGAACGGGCAAGGGCCGGCCCAAACGCATGCACCCATCTGCGATCGCCCTGCCTGAAAGGAGAGGGACAGGGTGGGGTGTGTGACTTTTCCGGAGAGTCCACACACCTCACCCCAACCCTCTCCTTTCAGGAGAGGAAGCGCGTCGAGACCTACGCCGACACTTTTGGTCCTTCCGAACGGGACCGATGTCACGCCGCAGCGCCGGGCAGGCGAAACCCCTCGATCCCCTGGCGTTCCGGGTTGATGGCGGCCAGCGCGCGCTTGGCGGCCTCGAGCGGGTGCTCGGATTCGATACGCACGCCCTTGAGGTCCGGGCTCTTGTAGACGGTGACGATGGTGTCCATCACTTCGGTGAGGGTCGTGCGCTTGTCCTCGGGGGCGGCGATGAGGAGCTGCAGGCCCCAGGCCTGGTAGAGGTCGACGAGGGCCTGGGAGTTGCGCACGTCGAGCTTCGAGAACGCCTCGTCGAGGAGGCAGAGGCCGAGGCCCGGATTCTCGTCGCCGGGCCGGTCGCCGGGATAGTAGGCCGAGGCGAGGGAGGCCGCGATGGCGACGTAGAACGGCGCCTGGGCCTCGCCGCCGGAGCCGCGCAGGGCCCGGTTCGACATGGTGGTGCGGTTGCCGGCGGCGTCGCGCATGCCGATCTCGTAGACGAAGTAGTTGCGGTAATCGGCCAACCGCGCCGCGCTCTCCTCGCCGGCGATGAGGGCGGAGATCTCCTCGATGGCCGCCGAGAGCGGGCCGTCGGGGGGCGTCGTGCCCTCGCCCGGCAGGATCGCCTGCGCCGCGTCGGGCGAGCGCGCGACTTCCGTGGCGAGCGCGTGGACGGCGGCGTAGCGGCGGTCGACGGCGGCCTCGAAGGCGTAGGTCTGGCCGGTGAAGGTCTGGCTCGACAGGCGTTCGTTCAGGGCGTCGAGGCGGGCGCGGACCCGCTCGAACTTATCGGCGAGGCGCGTCAGCAGATCCTCGGTCATGAGGCGGCGCATCTCGCCCTCGGCCCGCACGGCCTGGTCGCGGTAGCGCCGCAGCTCGTGGCCGGCGACCTCGTCGTAGGCCCGCCGGGTCCAGCCGTAGCCGAACGAGGCCGGGGCGTCGCCGCGCCCGAGGGGATTGTCGATGCGCCACTGCACGCAATACTCGGCCAAGTCGCGCTCGGCGGTGCGTCCTTGCGTGCGGGCCGTCTCCAGGGCCTCGCGGGCGGCGCTGCGGGCGGCGGTGGCGGCGGCCCCGAGTTCCTTGGCGTCAAGGCCGGCGAGGTCGGCGCGCGCCTTCGCCACGGCCCGCGGATCGAACCCCTCGGGGCGCACCAGCCGGATGCGGACGGTGTCGCCGCCGACCCAGCGGGCATGGGCCGAGCGCCGGGCGGCCAGGGCAGCGCGCGCGGCCTCGCGGGAGGACGCGACCTTGGCCTTCAGGCCGGCTTCCTCGCCGAGCAGGGCGTCGCGCTTGGGCTCCAGCACCTGCACGAGCTCGGTGAGGTAGGCCGAGCGCTCCTTGGCGAGTTCCTTGAGCTCGGCTTCGAGGGCGCCGGTATCGGCCTTTTCCACGCTCTCGCGCTCGGTGGCGAGGCTGCGGCGGCGGCCCTCGAGGGCGTCGCACTCGGCCCGCAGGGCCGGCAGATCGATGGGCGCTTCGGCCAGACGGAGTTTGAGCCCGGCGGCGATGCGGGCGGCCTCGCGCAGCACCCCGGCCTCGCCGCGCAGGCGCCGCGCCTCGGCCACCGCCCGCTCCATGGCGTCGCGGCCCTCCTGGGTCGGGCCGCGGCTGCCCCGCGTCATCATCAACTGGACCGGGCGCACCACCGAATAGGCCATGCCGGAGGTCGAGCGTCCGCTCGGCGCCACGGCGCGGCTCATGTGGGCCAGGGCCGCATCGTCGGGGGCGAGGTCGTAACCGCCCAGCCGGGCGGCGAGGAACGCCTCCGCATGGGGGTCGCGGGTCTCGATCATGCCCAAGGGGCCGTCGTCGTAGCGCCCGCCCCGGCGCCGGGCCGTGTCCGTCGTCTTCACCAAGAGGCAGCGGTAGAACTGGGCTTTCCGGGCTTCGAGATGGGCGAAGGCCTGGCCCAGGCGGTCGGGCTGCACCACCAGGGCCTCGCGGGCGCCGCCGAGCAGGCCCTCCAGGGCCATGCCCCATTTCGGCTCGACGATCTCGGCGAGCTCGCAGACCGGCACGGCGTCGATGCCGAGGCGGGCGAGTTCGTCCCGGAACGCCGCCACATCCGAGGACAGGCGCGCGCCCTTGGCCGCCCCGCCGCCGGCGAAGGGCGCCGACAGGGCCTGCGCCTCCGTCTCCGCCGCGCGGGCGCGCAGGGCCATGTCCTCGGCCGCCGTGTCGAGGGGACCGGCGATGTCGGGCAGGTCGATGAGCCCCGCCACCAGGGCCCCGAGGGGCCCGTCCGAGCGCAGGGTTTCCTCCGGCGGGGCCTCGCGGCGCAGCCCCGCGCGGGTGCAGGCCTCGACGAAGCGGGCCGCGCCGGCATCGACGCGTCGGATTTCGCCGATCACCGCCGACAGGCGTGCCACGTCGTGGATCAGGCCGACGAGGCCGGTGACCCGCAGGGTCAGGTCGCGCCGGTCGCGGGTGAGCACGGACAGGCCGGCATCGGAGGCGGCGAGGCGTCCCTGCGCGTGGGTCCCGGCCATCATCGCCTTCTTGGCGGCGATCTCGCCGTCGATGTCGCGCACGAAGCCCTGGCTCGTCGTCACGCTCTCACGGGCGATGCGCAGGCGTTCGGCCACATCGGCGAGGCCCGTGCGGGCGGTGGTGACCTCGACCACGCGGCGGCGGAGATCGGCCCCGGCGGCGCGCAGGTCGTCGAGGGCGGCCGCCAGGCTCGCCTCGGCCCAGGTCTCGTAGCGGGCGAGGATGCGGCCGAGATGCGACAGGCGCCGCTCCAATTCCTCGATGGTCTCGAGCAGGCGGCGCCAGTTCTCCACCGATTGCCGGATGCGGGCGACGTCGAGGGGTTCGGGCTCCAGCACGAAGGAGCGCACGAAGGCGGAGGAATCGAAGATCGGCTTGAACGCCACGGCGTTGGAGAAGGTGCGCAGGAAGTGACGGGGTTCCGGCACCGGCGCGCCCTCGCGCAGGAGCCCGAGCACCTCGGCCGTGAAGCGCTCGCCCGAGGCGCGGAACTCCTCGAAGGTCTCCGAGCGGATGCGCAGGTCCTTGGCGATCTCGGTCCAGGGCGCGACGAAGGAGCCGTCCGGGGTCTCGCGGACGTAGTCGGCGATCTCGAAGCGGTGGCCGGTGCAGACGAAGCGCGACAGGGTGGTCTCGCGGCTGTCCTCGGCCCGCGCCGCGAGCGCCAGCCCGACGGAGACGACGCGGCCCGAGACCAGGTTCTCGAACACCAGGACGATGAGGGTCTCGCAGGCCTCGCGGGTCGGTCGCCCGCCCTCGGCCGGGTCGCTGATCCAGCCGAGGCAGTAGTCACGCACCGTGCGGGCCGAGCGGCCGGACGCCGAGGCGTTGAGGGCCAGCCGGCTGGCGTTGTTGCCGGCCAGCACCGTGCCGACGGCGTCGAAGATCGTCGACTTGCCCGCCCCCGTCGGCCCGACGAGGGCCGTCGCGCCGCGGATGCGGATCTGCTCGCGCCGGATCAGGTACCAGTTCGAGAGGGCGATGTCGGTGAGGCGATACACGAAGGCCGGATCGTCTTGTCACGCTGCGAAGGATCGTCGGGCCTTCGGTCGCATGGGCGGGGGCGGCGAGGCAAGCCGGCCGGACCGATCAGGCGGCGTCATCCCCGGCGGAAGCCCAGGCCCGGACATGCTCCATCCAGGCGTCGGGCGACAGCACGCCGATGCCGGGCAGGACCATCAGGGGCGTGAGCTTTTCGGTCTTGTCGCGCTCGCCCAGGCGCAGGGCACCCTTGCGGGAGAACAGGCGCAGAATCTCCAACAGGCGGGTCTCTTCCGGAGGGTCGCTGCGGGTGGCGGTGCGGATCGATTCGGCGATGTCGTCGGTGGTGCACTCGACCACCCCCTCGGTGGTGACGCGGTGATCGCGCAGGCCTTCCTCGTAGGCGAGCCGCAGGGCCAGCAGCACCAGGGTCTCGTCCTTGCGCAGGCGCTCGGCCTGGCCGTCGTGGCGCACGCCGTCCGCGGGCACGCGCAAAAACACCATCTGGTCGCGGTGCGAGACCTCGAAACCGTACCCGAGGCAGGCGAAGTAGCCCTGGAAGAACGGCGCGTAGTGACGGGCGAGATCGTAGGTCCGGCCGATGCCGGGGGTGCCGGAATAGACGCACTGGCTCTTCAGCAGCACCTGCAGGGCGCGGGTCAGCTCCTCGTCGGAGGGCGCGCGGGCGCCGGGCGGCGGCGGCTCGTCGCCGTCGACGATGGCGCGGAAGGGTTCGAGCATGGCGGTGGTCCGGGACGCGAACGGAGCGCCGTGTCTATCCGTCCGGGCGGCGCGGCGCCAACGGGTTTGGCATATCGCGCAGGCAGCGCGGGTCCCCTCTCCTTCCAGGCTACGGCATTCACACATCTCGCGGGCAGCGCAGGTCCCCTCTCCTGGAAGGAGAGGGACAGGGTGAGGTGTGGGACTTATTCGGAGAGTTCGCACACCTCACCCCAACCCTCTCCTTCCAGGAGAGGGAGCCCCGGTGCGCCTCCCGCCCCCGTCCGGATGCCTGACGCTGCATGGAATCGGCCCATTCGCAGTTGTGTGAATCCTGTAGCCTTCCAGGAGAGGGGGGACCGGGGCGCTTCACGCCAATCGAGGAAGCCCTTCCCTCGCCCGAGGTAGGACGCCGCCCGGCTCAGGCGGCGGCGGCTTCGGCCTTGAACAGCGAAATGCTCTTGGTGTCCCGGTGCATGCTCAGGATCGAGGCGCGGTCGAGGGACGGATTGGCGGCGAGCACCCGGCGGACCTCGGCGACGATGCCGTCGTAGCGGGCGGCGTCGTAGTTCTGCTCCAGGGGGCTCACGGCGATGTAGGTCTCCACCACCAACACCCGCTCGCAGCGCTCACGCCCGACCTCGACGGCGACCCAGGCGGATTTGATCAAGCACTTGCCGGACACCATGGCCCATCTCCCGAAGACGCCGCATCCTTTCGCGGGTCACCGGCAGGATGAACCCTGTCTTCGCAGATGCCAAGGGCAGTCGTCAGACGAAAGGCCGAAGTCTCAGCTATCGCCGTTATTGCAGCGCACCAATCAGCGGGTCCGCTCCAGCAGGAAATCCGGGCAGTCGAGCCAGCCGTTGGCGACCCGGCCCTCGACGCGGGACAGGCGGTAGCGCCCGCTCAGGCTGCCATCGAACAGCACGTCGATCTCGCGCAGGCGCTGGAACACCACGAAGGCGTCGACATCGGCGATGGGCATCTGCGAGCCCCGGATGGCGCCCTTGCGCCCGAGCCTGTCCTCGACGAAGTCCGCCATCCGGTCCGGCGTCACGGCGACACGGTGCCGGAACGCGTCCTTGGCGGCGATGAAGGCCTCCACGGCCGGATCGAGGAAGAGTTCCGGCAGGGGCTCGCAGTCGATGGGCGGGCGCTTGAGGCGCGGCGCGTAGAGATGCACGGCGCCGATGGGCGGGCGCAGGAGCGAGATCCCGGCGGGCGGCATGTCCGCCATCGCCTCGGGCGCCCCGGCGACGGCGCGGAGCGCCGCGGCCGTGCGCTCGATCCGGTCGGAATCGCGGTGGTCCATGTAGCGTAAGGCCGCCGCGATCCGCCGCTCCAGGCGGGCGACGATGTCGGCGACCGCGTCGAGGTGGCGGTCGAGGCCCTCGAAGATCGCCAGGATCTCGGCGAGATCCGCGCGCACCGCCCGCTCCGCCGCTTCGACGTCGGGCGCCCGGCCCTCGCGCAGGCCCGCCTCGGCGAGGGCCCGCAGGGTGAGGGGGTCGCGGAGCGCCCGGCCCGCCTCGCGCACGATGCCGGAGCGGAACCGGAACGGGTTCAGGCGGGTGTGCAGGGTGCGGTAGTCGCTGACGATGTGGCGGGCGACGAACTCGTCGAAATAGAGCCGGAAGGCGGCGCGCTGGTCCTCCTGGGCCAGGATGCGGGCCTCGATCTTGCGCATGGAGCCGGCCAGCGTCCGCAGGTGGCTGAGGAAGGCCCGCGACGCCTTGGCGGCGTTGACCAGGGCCTCGGAGCGCTCGGCCGGGTTGGCGGTGGCGCTCTCCAGGCTGCCGAGCACGTCGAGGACGGCGCCGCCGTAGGAGCGGGTCTCGCCCCGGTCGAGGCGGGCCAGTTCCTCGATGAGGATGCGGGCCTCGGGATCGAAATCCACCACCGGCACGTAGCGCTCGCGCCGCTCCACCAGCCAGCCGGCCTCGAGCAGGCGCCGATAGACAGCGGAGCGCCGCTCGATGGGATCGACGGGGGTGGTCTCGTCGTCGGCGATCTCCCCTTGCGCGTAATCGGCGGAAAAATCGCCGATGGCGGCCAGGAGTTCGGTCTTGCGCAGGGCCTCGGCCGTATCGCCGAACACCCGCGCGTGCAGGTGCAGCAGCAGGGCCGCGTTGAAGGCCCGGCTCGGGGAGGCCAGCGGCCGGAACAGGTCGTCGGAGAGGCGGGTGAACAGCATGGGGGGCGGACGACAGCCCGTCCGGGCGGCGGCTGTCAATCGATCCGGGGGCCGCGACGGGACCGACCGGGCCCCATCCCGGGGGGAAGTCCGCCCCGGGGGGAAGTGCGTCCCGGGGGACGTG
>NZ_VRUZ01000132.1:0-8879 GCF_008039485.1 Methylobacterium sp. WL69
CCCCCAGACCGCCTACGGCGCCCCCATGGCCCTGCCCGTGGTCCGGGCGAGCCTCGGCGCACGCTTCGTCGCCTATCTGCTCGACATCCTGTTCATCTTCGGGTTCACGGCGCTCCTGACCCTGCTGATCACCGTGGTCGGCGCCCTCACGTTCGGGCTTGGCTGGACCCTGTTCGCGGTGCTGCCGGCGAGCGGCATCCTCTACAGCGCCGTGACGGTGGGCGGCGCCGGCCAGGGCACCTGGGGCATGCGGATGATGGGCCTGCGGGTGGTGAACCAGGCCGGCACGCGGGTCGACATGATCACGGCGGCCGTCCACGCCCTGCTGTTCTACGTGGCGATCTCGACCTTCCTGCTCTGGGCCCTCGATGTGGTCATCGGCCTCGTGCGGCCCGACCGGCGCCTCGGCCACGACCTGGTCCTCGGCCTCGCCGTGGTGCGGGCGGCCTGAGGCCGCGGCGCGAAAATCGGTGGCGGTGAGCCCGCGCGGGTGTTGAGCCGGCCGAGGTTGTGGCTACACTCGGTTCCAGGGCCGCGCGGCGCGTCCCGAGGCTGTGGACGACCGACCGCGTGACGAGCCATTCCCGCGACACACCGCAATTCTACCTGACCGCGCCGTCCGCCTGCCCCTACCTCCCGGGGCAGGAGGAACGGAAAGTGTTCACGCACCTCGTCGGGCGCCGCGCCCGCGACCTCAACGAGATCCTGACCCAGGGCGGCTTCCGCCGCTCGCAGACCATCGCCTACCGGCCGGCCTGCGAGAGCTGCCGGGCCTGCATCTCCGTGCGGGTGGTGGTGGCGGACTTCGCGCCCTCGGCGAGCCAGCGCCGCATCCTCCAGCGCAACGCCGACCTCGTCGGCGCCCCCGAGCCGAACCGCCCGGTCTCCGAGCAGTACGCCCTGTTCCGGCGCTACCTCGACGCCCGCCACGGCGACGGCGGCATGGTCGACATGACCGTGCTCGACTACGCCATGATGATCGAGGACAGCCACGTCGACACCCACCTCGTGGCCTATCGCCGGCGCGGGCCCGACACGGCCATCAACGGGCGCGGCGTCGGCCCCACCATCGCCCTGTGCCTCACGGACGTGCTCTCCGACGGGCTGTCCATGGTCTACTCGTTCTACGATCCGGCGGAGGCGCACCGCTCGCTCGGCACCCTGATGATCCTCGACCACATCCGCCGCGCCCGCGACCTCGGCCTGCCCTACCTCTACCTCGGCTACTGGGTCGAGGGCTCCCGTAAGATGGACTACAAGGCGAAGTTCACCCCCCAGGAACGGTTGATGGGACCGGGCTGGCAGCGCGTGGAGTGAGTTTTTTGGGGGGGGTGGACCGCCCTCCCCCTTGTGGCGGGGCGATCGCAGAAGGATGCATGCGTTTGGGCCGGCCCTTGCCCCTTGGTGCAGAGCGTCTGCGCGCATCCCCCTCTCCCCGCCTGCGGGGAGAGGGCCGCAGGCACCCCGTCGTGCCTGCGGCGAGCGAAGGCGAAGCCGCAGCGAAGGTGAGGGGGCTGCGTCGGAGGAGCCTCTTCCGGATTCGCCCCCTCACCCTCGGCTGCCGCCTCGACGCGCTCCCCGGCAGGGGGGAGACGCGTCCCTCTCCCCGCAGGCGGGGCGAGGGGATGCGCACGGGGGCCGTGCTTGTTCGACAACCCTCTTCTGCGGCGGCTTCAGACCGCGACCATCAGCTGCGATCGCTCTGCCCTTGCGGGGAGGGATCGAGGGTGGGGGTGGCTCCGCCGGCCTCCGCAAGCTGAGGGTCACCCAACCACCCCCACCGCCAGTTCCTCCCCGCAAGGGGGCTATTGGATTCACACATCCGCCCGGTGGCTGATATCGAGAGCCGCAATGAGCCGGCATCAGGCGCGACAGGCCCCCTCTCCTGGAAGGAGAGGGTTGGGGTGAGGTGTGCGAACTCTCCGAATAAGTCCCACACCTCACCCTGTCCCTCTCCTTCCAGGAGAGGGGACCCGAGCATCCCGCGAGATGTGTGAATGCCGTAGCCCGCAAGGGGGAGGAGGGCCGGTTGGCGACCGCTCTCAGTCCGCTTTCGCCAAGGCCTTTTCCAGATCCCTGCGCCGAGCGACCTTCAGCGTCGCCGTCTCCCTGAGCGTCCGCTCGATGGAGGCGTTGGCGCGCTCGCGGACGGCGCGCATGGCGGCGACGTCATCGAACGTTTCCGGAAAGCGCCGGGCGAGCCACAGGTAGGCGCTGGCGAGGCGGACCGTGCGCTCCTGATAGACGAGGTCGCCCTGGGGATCGGCGCGCAGGGCCGGCACGGTGGCGCCGAGGGCCCGCGCCTGGACCCAGCGCGCGACCACGTCGACGGCGATGGGGTCGCGCCGGTCGATGGGCGTGACCGCGAAGGCGAATTTTTCGCGGATCGGCAGGGCGACCCCGTCCACCGCCTCGGCGGCCCCCAAAAATTCCTCCAGGGCCGAGGGCTGGAACGGCGAGCCGTCGTAGAAGGTCGCGCGGGAGAAGTGCGCCATGACCGTGCTCAGGGACTCCGTGCCGAGTTCGGCCGCCGCCGCCTCGATGGCGGCGAGGTCGGGCCGGACGAAGAACCGGGTGTCGGCGGCGGGCGCCGTCGGCGCGCCCGATAGGGCGTCGCGGATCGGCCCGAGTCCGTCGTCGTCGGTGGCGGCGACGTAGCCCGCCTCCTGATGGCCGAAGCGGCCGGCGCGGCCGGCGATCTGGCGGATCTCGGCGTTGGTCAGCGCCCGCACGGCGGTGCCGTCCCACTTGGCGATTGCGGCGAAGATCACCCGCTTGAGGGGGCCGAGATTGAGGCCCATGCCGATGGCGTCGGTGGTGACCAGCACCTCGGCCTCGCCGTCGCGGAACCGCCCGGCCTCGGCGCGGCGCACCTCCGGCGACAGGGCGCCGTAGATGGTGGCGACGGAGCGCCCGGCGGCCACCAGGATTTCGCGGTTCTCGTGCACGGCCCGGCGCGAGAACGCCACGACGGCGTCGCCCGGCTCCACCGCCTCCAGGGGCACGGGCGCGTCGAGGGCGACCAGGGGCGTCTTGCGGGTGAAGGTGACGACGTCGAGGGATTCGCCCGCCGCCTCCGCCGCGCGCCGCACGGCCGAGAGGGCGTCCTCGGCGCCGCAGACGATGACGAGGCGGGCCGGGATGCCGAACAGGGCGTTGGTCCAGGCCCAGCCCCGGTCGGGGTCGGACAGCATCTGGATCTCGTCGATGACCGCGACGGCGATGGGCCGGCGCAGGTCCGCGGTCTCGATGGTGCGGGCCGTGTGGGTCGGGTCGGGCTCGCCCAAAATCTCCTCGCCCGTGACCATGCCGGCACGCAGGCCGCGCGCCGCGAGGTTTTCGTAGTTCTCCAGGGCCAGCAGCCGCAGGGGCGCGAGGTAGGTGCCGGTGCCGGCCTTCGCCAGGGCTTCGAGGGCGGCGTAGGTCTTGCCGGAATTCGTCGGCCCCATGTGGAACACGATGCGTCGGCCGAGGCGCCGGGCGGCGGAGAACTTGTCGATGTAGGACCCGAATCCCGCCCGGTCGCGCAGGCGCCGGGTGCCGGAGGCCTCCTGCGCCACCACCCGCCCCCGAGCGCGGACGCCCTTCAGGGTGTCGAGGATGGCGGCGGCCACGTCCGGCCCGTCGGTGAAGACCCGCGAGCGCAGGGAGCGGTCGAGGTGGGCGATGTAGGTGACGGCGTCGGCCCCGGTCTCGGCCATGTCGGCGCGGATCTGGTCGCGCAGGCGCAGGATGGTGCGGTTGAGGGCGCCGCGGGTGCGGCCGGCGACCTGGGTCACCCGCGCCCGCAGGGCGTCGCGGCGCCACGCCGGATCGTTGCCGAGCGTCATCTCGTCGAGGATTTCGGCGGCGTCCGCATCGATTGCGGTGTCGATGCGCAGGTCGAGGCGGTTGTCGTCCAGCAGCGGGCACAGCACCCGCACGCGCCAGCGCAGGGTTCCGTCCGGATCGGCCTCCGCCCGCAGGGCCGGGATCGCCTGGGCGAGGACCGGGACGCCGTCGCGCAGAAAGTCGCGGCGGGCGTCGGAGGCCCGCAGGGCGCGGGCCACGGCGTCGTCCTCGCAGACGCCGCCGAGTTCCGGCAGGCCGAGGCGCTCGCGCAGGGCGTCCCGGTCCACGGCGCCCGCCGCGATGCCGAGCCGGTGCAGGGCGTCGGCGAGGAAATCCGTGGTCCGGTGAATGCGGCGCGCCATGCCCCACCCTCCGGGGGGCGCCCCCGAGAATCAAGCGTCCCGCACGGCTCCACCCACCGCTCGGGCCCGGCGGATCGTCACAGATGCGGATCGGGCGCGGCCTCGAGGCGGCCGTCGGCGATGGCGGCCAGGAAGATCTCGTAATCGGCCTGGTTGCGCTCGCCGTAGGCGTCGGCCCAGTCGGCCAGGGCCTCGCGCAGGTCGGCGTGGCGGTCCTTGCCGCAATAGCCCGCGATGGCGGCGGCATCGCCGGTGCGGGCGTGCGCCCGGGCCAGCAGGGCGCCGTAGGCCCAGGAGAAGTACAGGAGCGGCTGGCCGGTCATGCACGAGACCGGGATCTCGCCCTTCATGTTCTTCATCTGGCGCACGTAGAACGGCCGGTCGGCGATGGTGGTCCAGCCGAGCAGGGGATCGCCCACCGCCTGGAGCAGGCGCTGGCCGTAGATCACCCGCTCGCCCTCGTGGCTGGCATAGGGCTCGGGCATGCCGGGAAGATACGGCGCGTGGGCCGGGCGCACGGCCTCCTTCACCTGGAGGAAGAGCACGTCCTGATCCGAGTTGCCGCACAGGAGCGCCACGTAGGCGCGGGTGCCGACGCTGCCGACACCGACGACGCGGTGGGCGACGTCGACCACGTGGTAGCGGCTCAG
The DNA here is from genome assembly GCF_008039485.1 of Methylobacterium sp. WL69. Taxonomy (NCBI): domain Bacteria; kingdom Pseudomonadati; phylum Pseudomonadota; class Alphaproteobacteria; order Hyphomicrobiales; family Methylobacteriaceae; genus Methylobacterium; species Methylobacterium sp. WL69. The sequence continues at coordinate 4,844 of NZ_VRUZ01000132.1, forward strand.
CATGAACCGGCGCTCGCGCGGCAGGGTGTCGGCGTAGTGTTCGAGGCCGGAGATCACGGCGTCGCGGGTGGCGTCGTCGACGCGGGTGAGGATCGGCGGGTCCTCGCGAAAGCGCCAGCCGCCGTCGACCCGGCGCTCGCCGACCCGGGCGAGCAGGGTCTGGTTGGTGCGCTTGCGCGCCTTCTCGACGGCCTTGCGCACCACGCCCTGCGATTCGGCGTCGATGCGGAACCCGGTGAAATCGAGGTTGTCGGCCCGGGCCGATTGCTGCCAGACGTCGAGGGGTCCCTGGGGCGCCAGATCCGTCATGGTGTGCTGGTAGCCGCCCACCGCCGCGATCACCGCCGCGCGGCGCTCGGGCGCCGGGACGTTGTCGCCGCGCGCCGCCACCTCGATGCTGGCGACGAGGCGCTTCAGGTCCCATTCCCACGGGCCGATGGTGACCTCGTCGAAATCGTTGAGGTCGAGGACCACGTCGCGCTGGGGCGTGCCGAACAGGCCGAAGTTCGAGATGTGGGCATCGCCGTTCATCGCCACCAGGATGCCGCTGCGGGGCGACTGCGCCAGGTCCCAGGCCATGACGTGGGCGGCCCCGCGCAGGAAGGCGAAGGGCGAGCTCGCCATGCGGGCCACCCGCAGGGGGACGAGGTGGGCCTGGCGCCCGTCATGGGCGCCCTCGACGAGGCTGACGGGATCGGGCCGGTCCGGCGGCAGGAACAGGGGGGCGTGGCTCTCGTGCGGCACGGTCTCGCGCAGGACCTTGCCGGCGGCGCGGCGCTTCTCCCACGGCTCGCCGGCGCCGCGCAGGTCGATCCGGGGGTAGTCGGCCAGGGGTTCGAGGACCACGGCCTCGGCATCCCCGACGGTCTCCACCGCGTCGGGCTCGGAATGCGGGCCATCGTGCCCGGCAAAGTCGTTCGACCGTTCCATGTCCAGACCCGTGCCCCTCACCCTGCGCCGACGACAACCGGAGCCATGCCACATCGTTGCCGTCCGGGGGATTAAAGCCGGCCCCGCGGACGTGGCCCCGGCCGTCCGCGATGTCGCATCCGCGCCGATCAGGCCGGCGGCCGGGGCGAGTCCGCCGCCGCGTCGAGCCAGGCCCGCCGCGTCGCGATGAGCTGCTTCAGCCGGGCCGCCCGGCGCTCGCGCCTCTCGCAGCCGGACGGCTCGGGACAGAAGAGGTCGCCGGCCTCGCCGCTGCCCGAGATCAGGGCGAGGACGGCCAGGACGAGGCCCATGAGGGTGAGGATCGCCAGGGCGACGAACGGCCAGGCGAGGCCGAGGCCGACGAGGGCGGCGAGGCCGAGCTTCAGGCCGAGGGACGCCGCGAGCTTGAGCTTGACCAGGGCCGCGAAGGTCGCGCCGGCACCGCCGAGGCCGCGCAGGGCCCGCAGCACCCGCACGCGCAGGCGCCGCCGCGCGGCCAGGGCTTCCAGCCGGCGCAATTCGCGCGTCACGCGCCGGATTGCGAGATCCGTCGGCACCTCAGCCCCATCCGCGCCCCGTGCCGCCAATCCCGCCTGCTCCCCCTCGGTCGGTCACGGCCAGCCGCCACCCGACCCCGGAAGAGGCGCTGATTCGCGCCGCGAAAACCATCCCCCGACCGGGCTCAGCGCCGCCCGGACGCGAACTGCGCCGCGTAGAGGCGGCCATAGGCGCCTCCGGATTCGAGGAGGGCCTCGTGCGGGCCCTGCTCGACGATGCCGGTCTCCCCCACCACCACGATGCGGTCGGCCTGCTGGATGGTGGCGAGGCGGTGCGCGATGACGAGGGTGGTGCGGCCATGCGCGAGGTCCGCAAGGGCGTGCTGGATCTCGCGCTCGGTCTCGGTGTCGAGGGCGGAGGTGGCCTCGTCGAGGATGAGGATCGGCGGGTTCTTGAGGAACACCCGCGCGATGGCGAGGCGCTGCTTCTGGCCGCCCGACAGCTTCACGCCGCGCTCGCCGACCACCGTGTCGAGGCCGTCCGGCAGGGAGGCCAGCAGGGCGTCGAGGCGCGCCCGCCCGGCCGCCGCCCGGATATCGCCGTCGTCGGCGTCGAGGCGGCCGTAGGCGATGTTCTCCCGGATCGTGCCGGCGAACAGGAACACGTCCTGCTGGACGATGCCAATCTGGCGGCGCAGGGAGGCCAGGGTCAGGTCGCGGATGTCGGTCCCGTCGATGGTGATCCGGCCGGTCTCGACCTCGTAGAAGCGCGGGATCAGGGAGCAGAGCGTCGTCTTGCCGGCGCCCGAGGGCCCGACGAACGCCACGGTCTCGCCGGCCCGGATGGCGAGGTCGAGACCGGACAGGACCGGCCGGCCCGCGGCGTAGCCGAAGCCGACGCCCTCGAACCGGATGTCGCCGCGCAGGGGCCCCGCCGCCACGGCGCCGGGGCGGTCGACGATGTCCGGCACCGTCGCCAGGAGCTCGGCGTAGCGCCGGAAGCCGGCGATGCCCTTCGGGTAGGTCTCGACCACGGCGCCGATCTTTTCCAGCGGCCGGTAGAACACGCCGACCAGCAGCAGGAAGCCGACGAAGCCGCCGGGGCTGAGCTCGCCCCGGACCACGTAGGCGGCGCCGCCGAGCAGCACCACGATCTGGACCAGCCGCATGCCGAGGTAGTTGATCGACAGGCTCGCCGCCATGATCCGGTAGGCTTCGAGCTTGGTGGTGCGGTAGAGGGCGTTGTCGCCGGCGAAGAGGCGCCGCTCGTGGGGCTCGTTGGCGAAGGCCTGGACCACCCGCATCCCCCCGACATTCTCCTCGATGCGGGCGTTGAAGGCGCCGACCCGGCCGTACTGCGCCTGCCAGTTCCGGGTCATGCGGCCGCCGTAGCGCAGGGTCACGAAGGCGATGACCGGCAGGATCGCCGCCGTCATCAGGGCCAGGGGCGCATGGACGTACAGCATCAGCCCGAAGGCCCCGAACAGGGTCATCACGGCGATGAACAGGTCCTCGGGCCCGTGATGGGCGACCTCGCCGATCTCCTCGAGGTCCTTGGTCACGCGGGCGACGAGGTGGCCGGTCTTCTGGTTGTCGTAGAACCGGAACGACAGGATCTGCAGGTGATCGAAGGCCCGCGCCCGCATCTCGGTCTCGATGTTGATGCCGAGGACGTGGCCCCAGTAGGTGACCACCACCATCAGGCCGGCATTGGCGACGTAGACGAGGCCGAGGCCGAGGGCCGCGAGGAGGATGAGCTGCCAGTCCTGGCGCGGCAGCAGCACGTCGACGAAGACCTTCACCGCCATGGGGAAGCCGAGTTCGAGCAGGCCCGACAGGACGGCGCAGCCGAAATCGACGAGGAACAGCGTCCGGTGCGGCCTGTAATAGGCGAGGAAGGCTTTCAGCATCGGGGACCGGTTCACGCGTCGGCGACGGGTTCAAGGGGACAGAGCGCCCCGCAGGAGGGAACGCCCGGAAGGCGATGGCGCAGGCAGCACGCGCGCCGCCGCCGGCAGCCCCCGGCGCCGGGGCACAGGGCCTGCGCCAGGGGGGTCCTAGCGCAGGCGGCGCCCCCGCACCATCCGAGGCAGTTTGCCACCTCGGCGCCGGCGGGGGCGTCGCCGCCGCCGAGTTCGCCGGCGACGTGGCCGAGGATCACGGCGGCGTTGCCCCACAGGACCCGGGGCGCGACGCCGCTCCGTGCGTGGCAGAGCTCCACGAAGGGACGCAGGTGGCCCTCCACCAGGCCCGCGAGGCCGGGCGCCACGCGGGCCGACGGGTCGCCGTCGCCCGCCACGACGAGCCGGGCGGGCCGGCCGGCCCCGTCGAGTTCGAGGCCCGTCGCCGAAAAGGCGAGCGGGAGCGGGCGGCCGAGGCGCACCAGGGCGGTGAGGGCCGGCGTCGCCAGGGCCGCGAGGTAGAACTGGCTCCAGTACGACACCAGGATGCGCCGGTCCGCCGCCTCGGATCGGGCCCCGAGCCCCGCCGCGAAGGCCGAGAGGGTGGCGTCGAACACCGCCGGGTCGCGGAGCGCGCTGAGCGGCCGGGCGTGCGGGCCGGCGGGCCCGGCCGCGACGCCGTCGCGGTAGGCCCGGAGCGAGTCGGGC